>CAYSKY010000081.1:0-10162 GCA_964431425.1 uncultured Burkholderiales bacterium | reverse complement strand
TTTCCACGCCGCGCGCCACGGCGTGCTTGGTGAGTGTACCGATGACGTCGTCAGCTTCCATGCCCGCCACCTCGATGCAGGGCCATCCCAGCGCCCCGGCCACTTCGCGGATGTGGCCGATCTGGTGGGCCAGGTCCTCGGGCATTTTTTCGCGGTTGGCCTTGTACTCTGGATAGATGTCGTCGCGGAAGGTTTTGCCGCGGGGGTCAAAAACGCAGGCGCTATAATCGGACGGATATTCCTCACGCAGTTTGTTGAGCATGTTGGCCACGCCGAAGATCGCGCCGGTGGGCTCGCCCGCCGGGGAGCGAAAGTCCGGCATGGCATGGAATGCGCGATAGAAAAAGCTCGAGATATCGACGAGCAACAGACGCGGACGCTGGCTGGGGTTTTCGGCAGTGCTCATGCGAGAAAGTGCCTGTTCTGGGTATGCAAAAGAAAGAAAAGCTCAAGGAGCTGAAGACCGGTAGCGCCTTCGGCAAATCGCCGGGACCCAAGATTCCACTCATGGCCGATCCCGAGTTGCAAAAACAGTCGCTGACGGCGGCGCGCGACTCGTGGTGGATGTTCAACATTATCGCTGAAATGGTTACGGCGGCCGACCGCCTGACCGCAGTGGCACCGGCCGTGGCGATCTTCGGCAGCGCACGCCTCAAGGAAGGCCATCCGTACTACAGCCTCACCGAGGACATCGCCCGACGGCTGTCCGATTCCGGCTTCTCGGTGGTGTCGGGCGGCGGCCCCGGCATCATGGAGGCGGCCAACAAGGGCGCCTTCGCCGGCAAGAGTTCCAGCGTGGGCCTGAATATCCTTTTGCCGCACGAGCAGGCCGGCAATGGCTATCAGGATGTGTCGCTCACTTTCCAGCACTTCTTTGCCCGCAAGACCATGTTCATCAAGCACGCCGGCGCTTATGTGGTGATGCCGGGCGGCTTTGGTACGCTGGATGAACTGAGTGAGGCATTGACCCTCATCCAGACCGGCAAGATCCGGCGGATCCCGGTGATCCTGGTGGGCACCGAGTTCTGGGCTGGGCTGGTGGAGTGGTTCAAGACCACGCTGGTGAACGAAAAGGTCATCCACGCGTCTGACGTAGACCTGTTCAAGGTAATCGACGACCCGCAAGGCGTGGTGGATGCCATCTTTGAACACTATGCCAACCGCAGCTTCATGCCCAACGAGGGCGAGAAGGCGCTGGAGATGAGCCTCTAGGCCTGATCGCCCCGCGCATCGCAAACCAAGCATCTGACCGAAGGAAAAACCATGCGCCCCCTGATCTCCGCCCTGCTGCTCGCCACACTCGGCTGCCTCGCGACCACCGCCGGCGCCCAGAGCGCCGAGCGGCCAAAACCCAAGGGCAGCGAGGTGGTCGACACGGTGCCTTCGCCGGCCAAAGTGCAAAGCGGCCAGGCGCTCCCCAAGGACACCATCCATGTTCCGGAAGTCACGGTGCGCAAGGATGGCGATGACACCATCGAAGAGCACCGTGTGAAGGGCAAGTTGTACAAGCAGCATGTGCAACCGGCCAAGGGGCCCGCCTATACCTTGATCGACGAAAAAGGCGACGGTAAATTTGTCCGCGCAGACGGCCCGGAGCTGAAGTTTGCCGTGCCGATGTGGGTGCTGGTCGAATGGAAGTAGCCTGCTTGCGGTAAAGTCGCACCTGCAGCTTCCCGGCTGCATCCCCGGCCCCTGTGCAACGGGGAACCACGCCGCCCCGATTGATTCGCCACGATACACGACGCCCGCCTTGCGGGATTTCGCCGCCATGAGTGTTTTCACCCCTGTTTCCCTGGACGAGGCCCGCGCCTTTGTGGCGCCGTATCGCGTGGGCGACATTATCGATTTCCAGAACATCGCCGCAGGTGTGGAGAACTCGAATTTCTTCGTCACCACCACCCAGGGCCGGTATGTGCTGACGATTTTCGAAAAGATCCCGCGCGCGGACCTCGATTTCTACATTGGCCTGATGGCACATTTGTACGCCAACGGCATTCCCTGCGCCTCGCCGCTGGCCACGGCGGATGGCCGCGTGCTGTTTGAACTGCACGGCAAGCCGGCGGCACTGGTGACACGCCTGGCCGGCAACGACATCGCCCATCCAACACCCGGCGACTGCTTTGCCGTCGGTGCCGCGCTGGCGAACATGCATGCGGCGGCCGCGTCATTCACGCTGCACATGCCCAACTGGCGGGGGCTGGCGTGGTGGAAAAGCTATGCGGCCGACCTGAAAAAACACCTGTCGGACCGTGAAAACGCGCTGCTGGCTTCTGAACTGGATTACCAGGCGGGTTTCGACGCCCTGGGCCTGCCGCGCGGCGTGGTGCACGGCGATCTTTTCCGCGACAACATCCTGTGGGACGACCACGGCACGCACCATACGCCGCAGATGATCGATTTCTATTTCGCCAGCGACGAACAACTGCTGTTCGATGTGGCGGTCACCGTGAACGACTGGTGCCTGGACTTTGCACGCTATCCCGAAGCCGGCTTGCAGGCAGCCAATACCGAAGCCATGTTGAAGGGCTACGCCTCGGTGCGCCGCTTCACCGACGCCGAATGCGCCGCGTGGCCGCAGATGCTGCGCGCGGCGGCCATGCGCACCTGGCTGGGTCGCCTCGGCTATCACCATTTCCCGCGGGATTCGGAGCTCACGCACCCCAAGGATCATCCGTTCACCGAGCGCCTGCTGGGCTATCACATCACCGCAGCGGACCGGCATCTGGCCACCATCCGCGGCATCGGCGGCTGACGATGCGTGTCGTTGACCAATCAGCCGGCGCGGGCTGGGGCTGGATCAAGCAGGCTTTTACGCTGTTCAAAATGCAGCCCATGGCCTGGATCGGACTGACATCCTCCTGGATCCTGCTGACCCTGGCGCTGTACAACATCATTCCGGTGCTGGGCTCTTCCATCGCCACCATGCTGCAGCCGGGGCTGTTTGCCGGCATGATGCTGGCCGCGCGCGAACAGCAGGAAGGCCGGCGCATCAACCTTTCGTTCCTGTTCGCCGCCCTGCGTCTCAACGGACGGGCGCTGATTTCGCTGGGCGCCATCGTGCTGATGGTCAATACGCTGGTGGTGTTGCTGATGGGGGCGCTGGATTTCCCCGGCGAAATCGCCATGGCCGCCAACGGCACGCCCGATCCCCGTGCGCTGGCCGAGGTGATCAGCAACAAGATGGGCGCCTTCATGCTGGCGTTCACGCTGGTGATGCTCATCAACGCCGTGGTGTGGTTTGCGACGCCGCTGATGGCCTTTCACCCCATGCCGCCCACGCATGCCATCCGCTGGGCCTGCTACGCCCTCGTGGCCAATGCCATCCCGATGCTGTTGTTTGCGGTGATGCTGTTCGGCCTGCTGTTACTGGCCGCCCTGCCCTGGGCGCTGGGGCTGCTGATCTGGATGCCGGTGTACGCGCTCAGCAATTACACCAGCTACCGGAAGGTGTTTGACGACACACCGCTTCAGACCGCTGCGGCCATGCCGACCAGCCCTTCTTGAGTATCGTCAAGACCTACCCTCATTGAGGGATTCGTCTATGGCAAAGCACGCGCCTACGCGGTAAGCTGGGCAGCGCATTGCAATTGTTCACATTCGCAGCATCTGACAATTCCAAGAAGAGGTTGCCATGATCAGGTCGTACGTCCGTGCCGGCTTGTTAGCCGCGCTCTGTCTCGCAGGTTTCCCGGCGGCCCACGCCGCCGAGGTATTGATCGGCCAGTCGGCGCCGCTGTCCGGAGGCAACGCCGACCTGGGCAGCGACATCCGCAACGGTGCGCTGGCGTATTTCAAGAAGGTGAATGACGCCGGCGGCGTCAACGGCAACAAGATCAAACTGGTCACCCTGGACGACAAGAACGACACCAAGGGCTCTGCGGACAACACCAAGAAGCTGGTGGAAGAGGAAGGCGTGGTGGCGCTGTTCGGTTACGCCTCGTCCACACTGAGCATCCCGGCCATGCCGCTGGTAAAGGCGAACCGCGTGCCTTTCTTTGCACCGTTCACCGGCGCCGACACCATCCGCAAGCAGAACGAGTTCGTTTTCACCGTCCGGGCCACCTATGCGGACGAGATCGAGAAGATCATCAACTTCTGGGGCAACCTTGGCACGACGCGCGTGACGGTGCTGCACTACGAAGATACGGTGGGAAAGCAGAACTTCGAAACCGTGGCCAAGTCGCTGGAGAAGTTCGGCAAGAAACCGGTCAGCGTGGCGATCAAGCGCAATGTGGATCTGGCAGATGCGAGCGTGCAGGAAATCATCGCCTCGGACCCGCAGATTGTGGTGGCAACCACCCTCTACGCTCCGGTGGCGCAGATGGTCAAGAAGCTCAAATCCGCCAACAAGCAATACATGGTCACCAGCCTGTCATTCGCCGGCGCGAGCCAGATTGCCAAGGCTCTCGGGCCGGAGGCGGCGGGTATCTCCGTCGCCCTGACCGTTCCCACGGCCAAAACCACCAGCGTCCCCATCGTCAAGGAATGCACCGAAGCCTGGGCGGCGTTCGGCCAGAGCGGCTCGATGTCAGTGACAGCCATTGAAGCCTGCATGGCAGCCAAGGTGCTGACCGAAGGCATCCGCCGCGCCGGCAGGGAAGTCACCCGCGAATCGCTGCAACGCGCGCTTGCGGGGTTGGGTCGTACCGACGTCGGCGGCTTCGTGCTGGAGTTCAAGCCGGGCTTCCACCACGGCGGCAAGTTTGTCGATATCGCGGTGATCCGCCAGAACGGCGACTTGCGCAACTAGCGGCGCCCAACGCGAAACCCCAGCATTGGCGCGGCTTTCCGGACCTTTTCGTCCGGAGAGGCGCGACGGTGCTGGAGTCTCAGCTTTTCCACTCGGCAGAGTCGCGCCTAAAGCCCAATTCCTGCGCTAGCGCTTCAGTAAAGCGGACCCTGTCACTTGCATCAAGATGCGATCCGTCGGGGCATTGGAAACCGCTCAAGCGTGCAGATGCGGCGGACTGCACCAGTGGCGCATCAATCGCTGCGATAAACCGGGCCAGGAAATTCTCGCGCGGGTAACGCCGCTCTTCAACTTCGCGGACCAGGCCACTGGTCGGCATCACAACAAAATAGACCTCTCCGCCCCGCGCGCGAATGCGGGAGACCATTTTTTTCAAGGACTGCAGATTCTCGTCGAATGCAAAACCGCTGTCTGCCTGCACCGCGCGTGCCGCCTGCGCGAGTTTCGCTGCCGTATCCGGGGCCGCCGGGTCCCACCCTGACGCCCCCGTAAGCATTAGCGCGACCCGCGCATGGTAGAACGCCGGCAGGTCTACCTGGCTGTAGTCCGCGCGACGCGATCGGTCAGGAAGTGTAACCAGGTACTGTCGCCGCACTTCCTGGGTAAGAACGCGCGCTCTCAACGCATCGAAAGGCCTGCCGCCGTCTGAATATGCCGTCATGTTTTCATGCATGAACTCGCTGAGACGATCCTCAATCCGCGCACTTATGGTCTGCGATGTGAATTGTTCAAATTTTCGCTGGTAGACATACCCGCTTCCAAGCTCGTTGAGGGCCGCCGCCAACGTCGCGTCGTAATAATCGACGATGACTGATCCCTTGAACTCCGGGTCTTCGGCGAGGCCACGAAGTACCGGCAGGTAGGAGCTGCCGTCAATCGCCAACTGCACCGGTTCGCGGCCACTCTGCGCTCGCAATGTCGGCAGATCCACGCCAAGCTGTATGCGCGATGCCCCAACCAGCACCAGCGCCTTTTCTCCCAGTGCGTTGGCACGCTGCCGCAGCTGTATCCAGCGCGCCGCGGAGTCTTCGACGGTCGGCACGTATCCTCTGGCGGAGAGTTCCCACTCGATGCCGGCGATGGTCACCAAGAGAATCGCCGCAGCGAGTGCCAACAGACGCACCCAGGGGCCTCGCGGTACCTGCCGCTCAAAACTGGAAGTAGATGAAGGCACGTGAATTTCCACCTGACGCCAGATATATCGAGACAAGGCTTCCAGCCACTATCGCAAATTGCACCGGGCGCCGCATCCCTGTGAAGACCTGCTCGAACGTCGTGTCGCGAAGCGCAACCTGCCATCGCAGCATGCAGGCGATCATCACAAATACAATCAGATTCTGGAAGACATTCACCGGTGGCAGGCTTGTGTGAACAAGCCCCGCAACGATGTCTGCGAGGACATGCACATTGGGCGATCGGAACGGGACCCAGATCAGCGTCACAACGGCAAAGGTCAGAATGGTCAGCAACGGTTTCATTTCCAAGCCGGGCGACCCGCCCTCCCAGCCGGGCTTTCGGCACGCGCGCTCGATGGCCAAACAGATGCCGTGCAGGCAACCCCACAACACGAACATCCATGAGGCGCCGTGCCAAATACCGCCAATCAGCATGGTGAGCATCAGGTTGCGATAGGTCGCAAATTTGCCGAACCGGTTGCCGCCCATCGGTACGTAAAGGTAGTCGCGTAACCAGGACGACAGTGAGATATGCCAACGACGCCAAAAATCAGAGAACCCGCGCGCTGCGTATGGCTGCCTGAAATTGTCCGGGAATGAAAAGCCGAAGCAAAGTGCAATACCGATCGCGCACAACGAATAGCCGCTGAAGTCGTAGTAGATCTGCCCCGAAAATGCCAGCACCGCTGCCCAGGTGTCGACGGCGCCGAACGTGGCCGGTGCGGCATAGACTTCATCAACCACAGGACCGAATACCGTATCGGCCAACACCACCTTCGCAAACAATCCCACGCACACCAGTATCAGTCCCCAGCCAACCTTGTTCGCGTCTGGCAATCGTGGTTCTGCCAGTTGAGGCAGCAGGCAGCTCGCGCGAACGATTGGGCCTGCTACCAGATGCGGAAAGAAACTCACGAACAAGGCGTAGTCGACAAATTTCCAGTCAGGCCTTATCTGGCGGCGATAGACGTCGATCGTGTAAGAGAGTGAAGCGAAGGTGTAAAAGGAAATGCCGATGGGCAGAATGATGCCGGCGTGTGGTGGACTGTAAGCCACGCCGGCAAGTGACAGCGCCGATGCGAGGTTGACCAGCAGAAAGTCAGCGTACTTGAAGTATCCAAGCACCAGCAGGTTGCTGAGGATACTCAGTGTCAGCAGCCCCCGGCGCGCTGTGCCATCCGTTCGCTTGCCGATCTGGCGCGCAAGCACGAAATCGAGGTAGGTACATGCCGCCAGCAACAGCACATAGGGGGGGCTCCACGCGGCGTAGAACAGGTAGCTGGCGACCAGCAGCAGGGATTTCTTCTGGCGCCAGTTTGGCAATAGCCAGAACAATGCGAAGACACCAGCAAAAAAGACCAGGAAGGTCAGCGAATTGAACAGCATCGCCGGCGGCGCCTGAAATCAGGCCGCCGTGAGTTTTGCGTACTGCAGCGCCAACCATTTGGTGCCCTCGTCGCGGAATTTCACCTGCACGCGCGCGTCCAGCCCGCGGCCTTCGTAGTTCAGCACCACGCCCTCGCCGAACTTGGCGTGCGAGACGTTCTGCCCGACCGCGAACGGGTGGGCATCGGGTCGTGCGGTTTCAAAGTTGGCGCGCGAGGTATCCGGCGCGCCTTCCCGACCGTACTTCGGGTCGGGCTCGCCGTAACGGATGCCGCGATTTCCCACGTAGCCACCCCAAGCCTGCTGCGCGTGCCCGCCGCTGGCGCCGCGCGCCGACGGGTACATCTGTTGCCCGGCCAGGTAACCCGCCTGACGCTCCGGCACCACGATCCACTTGCACAGGCCCGCCGGAATCTCTTCCACGAAGCGCGAGACGATGCCGTAGCGCGTCTGGCCGTGCAGCATGCGCTGGCCGGCATAGGAGAGGTAGAGCCGCTCTCGGGCGCGGGTGACGGCCACATACATCAGGCGGCGTTCCTCCTCGATGCCATCGAGATCGGTGATGGAGTTTTCGTGCGGGAACAAGCCCTCCTCGAGACCGCTCAGGAACACGGCCTTGAACTCCAGCCCCTTGGCCGAATGCACCGTCATCAGTTGCAGAGCATCCTCGTTGACGCCAGCCTCGTGCTCGCCGGCTTCCAGGCTGGCGTGGGTCAGAAAGCCCACCAGCGAGGTGTCCTCGCCCTCGTACTCTTCCTGGAATTGCGCCGTGGCGGTGACCAGTTCGGCGAGGTTCTCCAGCCGGTCGGCACCTTCGCGTTCAGCCTGATAGTGGGCGCGAAGGCCGCTCTTTTCCAGACATTCGTCAGCAAGCTCCTGGAGCGACACCACAGTGGACGAGGCCTTCAACGCTTCCACCACGCGTAGAAACGCGCCGACGCTGCTCGCCGCCCGACCGCTGATTTCGCCTTTGGAAATGCCGGTGGCGGCGGCGGAGTACATCGAGCCGTTGTAGCGTTTGGCCAGCTCCTGCACTTGTTCAATCGAACGCGCACCGATGCCGCGTGGCGGCACGTTCACCACGCGTGAAAACGCACCGTCGTCGTCGGGGTTGGCGGCCAGTCGCAGGTAGGCCAGCGCATGCTTGATTTCCTGGCGCTCAAAAAACCGCAGGCCACCATAGACACGATAGGCAACGCCGGCACGGAACAGCGTGTGTTCCAACACCCGCGACTGTGCATTCGAGCGGTACAGCAGCGCCATGTCGCACAGCGCCATGCCGGCACGGTTTAGCGTCTTGACCTCCTCGACGATGAAAGTGGCCTCGTCGTTATCCGAGGCGCCTGCGTAGACGCGGATCGGCTCGCCCTGTCCCGCGTCGGTCCACAGATTCTTGCCGAGGCGCTCCTTGTTGTGGGCGATGACCGCATTGGCAGCGTCGAGAATATTGCTGTGCGAACGGTAATTCTGTTCGAGCTTGATGACGTTTTGACCGGCAAAGTCGCGCTGGAAGTCACGCATGTTGCCGACCTCGGCACCGCGGAATTTGTAGATGCTCTGGTCGTCGTCGCCCACGGCAAACATGGCGGCACCGCCGCCGGCCAACAGGCGGATCCACTGGTACTGCAGGCGGTTGGTGTCCTGGAACTCGTCAACGAGGATGAACCGAAATCGCTGGCAGTAATGCTCGCGCAGCGCGAGGTTTTTCCCCAGCAGCTCGTAGCAACGCAGCAGCAGCTCGGCAAAATCGACCACACCTTCACGCTGGCACTGGTCATCGTAAGCGGCATAGAGCTCGACCTGGCGGCGGGTGAATTCGTCGTGCGCTTCCACGGCATTGGCGCGCAGCCCCTGGTCCTTGGCGCTGTTGATGAACCAGCACAGCTCGCGCGGCTTGTACTTTTCCTCGTCGACATTGAGCGACTTCAGCAAGCGCTTGACCGCCGACTGCTGGTCCTGCGAATCCAGAATCTGGAATGTCTGCGGCAGGTTGGCATCGCGGTAATGCGCCCGCAGCAGACGGTTGCAGAGCCCGTGAAAGGTGCCGATCCACATGCCACGGGTGTTGATGGGCATCATCGCCGACAGCCGCGCCAGCATCTCTTTGGCTGCCTTGTTGGTAAAGGTCACCGCGAGGATACCGGCGGGGCTTACCTGGCCGGTCTGGATCAGGTACGCGATGCGGGTGGTCAGCACGCGCGTCTTGCCGGAGCCGGCGCCGGCCAGCACCAGCGCCGATTCATGGCCCAGCGTAACGGCCTGTTGCTGCGGCGGATTGAGGTTTTCCAGCAGACGGGGGGGCAGCAGGGACGGTTGCGTCGGAAAGTTCATCGGTGGCGATCAGGAAGTGATGCGCATTATACGGCGGGGGCCTGCGTTTCCCTTTGAAAACCCGCCCTTTCCCCCTCAGCGCCAGAGGGGGAAAGATACCCCCCATGTATAATGACGCCTCTCAAATCTCCCGCTATTTTTCGCGTTTCTCCCCATGGAATCCCAGTACCAGCACCGGCAGGTCGAAGCCCGCGCGCAAGCCGATTGGACCCGCACCGACGCCTATCGCGTCACCGAGCACGCCAAGGACATGCACGGCCAGCCGAAGCCCAAGTTCTACGCCTGCTCGATGCTGCCCTACCCGTCCGGCAAGCTGCACATGGGACACGTGCGCAACTACACCATCAACGACATGATGGCGCGCCAGCTGCGCATGAAGGGCTACAACGTGCTGCAGCCGATGGGCTGGGATGCATTCGGCCTGCCGGCGGAGAACGCAGCGCTGAAGAACAACGTGGCCCCGGCCAAGTGGACCTACGAGAACATCGCCTACATGAAGAAGCAGTGCCAGGCGATGGGG
>CAYSKY010000080.1:1765-10176 GCA_964431425.1 uncultured Burkholderiales bacterium | reverse complement strand
TGCCAGACAATACCGATCGGTGGAAGACCTGCTGGCAGGATTCCGTGCCCTTGTGACCGCCGCGCCCGATCTGGGCCGTAGCGGCTGGGACACTTACGTCAAGGTGCGCGCGCCACGCAGCGCCGAACGCGCCGGCCTCGCCGGCCTGCGATGGAAACTTGACGCCGCCCGGCCAGGTACGCCCGTCGCGGATGCCATGACCAGCTACCTCCCGGCCGCGCCGGCCGGCATAAAGGCGCCTGAATGGGAATCGCTCGCCAGCGTACGCGACGCTCTGGAAAAATCAGCGGCCGCCGGCGAAGTCGTGCTTGCAGCGCCGGTGAACGACGGTGGCAATTCGCCGTCACTGCAGGCGGTGACCCTGCGCTGGCAGATTGACCAGGGCCGGAACGCTGGTTCACGCGCCAGCCTGATGGCGCTGATCAACCCCGCCGAAGCGATGGCGCAGCTCGAGAATGCGCGCGCCGCCGCGATTCGCGTCGAATTGTTCGACGGTGACCAGCCGCTGTACGCAAGCCCCAACCCCGGCAATGCCGGCACCGGCAGCCGGGTGATCGAAATTCCACTCACGACAGCCGGGCGGACGCTGCGCCTGCGCGTCATGTCGACCACCGCGCTCGATGGCACCCTGCAGAACAACACGCCGCGCACCATTCTGATGATCGGCATTCTCAGTTCCCTGTTGTTGGCGGGATTGATCTGGCTGCTTACCCGGCTGCGGGAGCAGGCCGAATCGCTGGCCGCCAGCATGACCAGCCGTTTGCAGCAGCAAACCCGCTTCACCGAGGACCTGATTGAATTCAACCCGAGCCCGATCTTCCGTAAGGATCCGGCGGGAAAGTTCGTATCGGTCAATCGTGCCTGGGAGCAGCTGACGGGGCGGAATCGTGGCGATGTACTTGGGAAAAGCTACCAGGATTTTCTGCCCGCCGGCCTGGCTGAGGCCAGTGAGCGCCTGGATCGCGAGGTGCTGGCCTCAAACACCGGCTACCACGTGGGCGAGTCGGTCATCGTGCACCGCGACGGGCGGCAGCTGGAAACCATCATCGCCAAGCAGGTGCTGCGAGGTTCCGCCGGCGCACCCGATGGCCTGATTGGCACCATCACCGACGTCACCCCCATCAAGCGGCTGGAGCGCGAGGTTGCGGTGCAGCGCGAACGACTCAACCTGGTGATCCGCTCGTCGCAACAGGGAATCTGGGACGTGGACATGGCATCAGGCGGCAACGCCTATTTTTCGGAGCGATTCCGTGAAATGCTGGGTTACGGGCTGACTGACTTCCCCGAGCCGTTTGACTGGCGCATGGTCATGCATCCGGAAGACGAAGCGGCCTTTGCCGATGAGATGGTGCGCCACTTCAAGGGTGATTCGCCGTTGTTCGACATCGAGTCCCGAGTGAAATGCAAGGATGGCAGCTATATCTGGGTGCGCACCCGCGCCATCGCCCAGCAAAACGAATCCGGCCGGGCGGCGCGCTTCGTCGGCTCGATTTCGGACATTACGGACCGCAAGAAAGCGGAGCAGGAATTGGTCGATGCGAACGTTCGCGTCACTGACGCCGCCCGTGCCAAGGAGGCCTTCCTCGCGACCATGAGCCATGAAATCCGCACACCGTTGAACGGGGTGCTGGGCATGGCCAGCCTGTTGTCGGAAACGGCACTCAACGACGAACAGCATGACTACATCCGGCTGATTCGCGCCTCCGGTGACACCCTGTTGCGCCTGATCGACGATGTGCTGGATTTCTCCAAGATCGAATCCGGCCGCATGACCCTGGAGTCGGTGCCGGTCGAGCTGGTGCCGCTGGCGGAAGAAGCGTTCGAACTGGTTGCCGAAAAGGCGCGGGAAAAGAAGCTGGCGCTGCTGTTTGACGTTGACGAGGAATGCCCCTTCTACATCCTCGGTGACCCGACGCGCCTGCGTCAGATTCTGCTCAACCTGCTGACCAATGCCATCAAGTTCACCGAGCGCGGCGAAATCAAGCTGGTGTTGTCCGGGCGGCGCATACTCGACGGCCAGTTGCTGCTCGAAGGCCGTGTCAGCGATACCGGCATCGGCATCCCCGAGGATCGGGCCGGCAAGCTTTTCCAGTCTTTCACCCAGGTGGATGCGTCCACCACCCGCAAGTACGGTGGAACCGGGCTCGGCCTGGCAATCTGCAAACGCCTGACCCAACTCATGGGTGGCGACATCCGCGTGGAAAGTGTGGAGGGCAGTGGCTCCACATTCATCTTCAGCATACTCACCCAGGTTTCACGCGGGCCTCTCAAGCCTTACATGCAGCGCGACGTGTTCGATTTTTCCGGCAAGCGCCTCCTGGTGGTCGATGCCAACGCCAACCGCCATCCGATCCAGATGCGGACTTATACCCGCTGGGGCCTGGACACGGTTTGCGTCACCCCGGCCGCTGCGGCGGTGGCATTCACAGAGCGCGGACCGTTCGATGTCATCATGAGCGATACGGTTGCGGCCACCGCGGAGAGCAGCGCCCTGCAGGCCGCGTTGGTGGCAGATGATGCCGCGCGTGCGCAACGCGGCGAAGCGCGCATCGCCTCAATATTGGTGTCGAGTGTTTCGCGCGCCGAGTTGTCCCAGGCCGGCAAGCCACCACCGCTGCGGCACGATTTTTTCGTGATGCGTCCGGTGGGCCGCTCACGCATGTTTGACCTGTTGATGCGTTCCATCCTCCGCGAAAACAACATGGACGTTGCGACGCGGCCGTATCTGCCCGAGCCGGTCTATGACCATGAATTCAGCCACGTACTCCGCGGCGGCATCGAAAAGGTCAACCCGACCGCCGCCAATACGGGTTTCAAGCCGGCCATCCGCGCGGTGCCGGCGCACGTCATGCGGGTGCTGGTAGCCGAAGACAACGAGGTCAACCAGCAGGTGATTCTGGGCATGCTCAAGAACCTCGGGCACCGCGTCGCCGTGGTAGGTGACGGTCGCAGCGCGGTAAACCGCGCCATCGCCGAGGACTTTGACATCGTACTGATGGACATTCACATGCCTGAACTGGATGGCATCGGCGCCATGAAGGAAATTCGTGCCCATCTTCTTGGCGGCAAGTGTCCACCGATCGCCGCCATGACGGCACATGCGCTGCCGGGTGATCGCGAACATTACCTGGCGGTAGGCATGGACGATTACATCGCCAAGCCGGTACGGCCGGCCGAATTGTCAGAACTGCTGGAACGGGTGATGAATAACACGCACCCGGGCGCCGACGGCCCGCACGACATGAGCAATATTCCGCCGGTCGCCGCCATCAAGTCCGCTTCGGCGGGGGCGCAGGAATCGGCGAAGATACTCGACTACGAGCAACTGGAGGATCTGCGCGGCCTGCCGGCCATGCCCGGTGAGGAAACAGACCCGGATGACCCGGTGGGCGGCCTGATACGGCTGTTCCAGCACAAAACCGCCGAGCGCATGCAACAGATGATTTCACTGCACAGTGGCGGCGACTGGAAGGGCCTGGCAGAAAACGCACACAGCCTGCGTGGTGCAGCGGCGAGCATGGGCTTTGTACAGGTGGCGGCGCGCTGCAAGGATCTGGAGCTGGCCGCCAGGCGGGCGGGCGAGAAGGATTCGTCGGGCGGCAGTGAGGATGCCGTCAAACTGAAGAGTCTCCTCGTACAGATCGAAGACAATTACCAGGAAGCCACCATCGCGCTGGATCGCTGGATCGCCAAGGCGGGGCCGCCCGGCTAGACGGGGTATCGGCAGACGCCGCCGTGCCGGCCCCGTGCATACCGGAAACAGGTCCGGTTCCTGGTCGCGCTATGCAGATCGAGCCAGATAAAACCATTCATTGCCGGCTTCCGCCTTCGCATCCGGAAACAGGATGAAGCCATCCTCGTCCGCCGTTACCGGGGTTCCATCAAAACGGGTGCCGATGAGGTCGCCCTTCTTCAGGCGGTCAAAGCTGGCCCACGCACGGCTGAAGGTATCGCCGGCATGGCTCTTGTCGGTCACCTCATACATCTGCAATTGCTCCGCGTCGCGGATTTGCAGTGGAATATTGCCGTCACTGATGCCCAGGAACGCCAATGAATTGACGATGGCCCGATGACCAACCGCCGGCGATTCCGGCGCATCATGCTGCCCGCACTCCAGGGTGATGGCGTAGCCGCCGGTCGAACGCATATATTCTGTGGTGCCGACTCCATAGCGCGAATCGGTGTTGAGCGGATTGAGGCGCCGGCCGCTTTCGGCGGCCGCACGCACCCGCCGTTCGACGCCGGTTGCATAGGTATCCAGCCAGCCATCCACAAAGCGTCCGACACCAAGGTGGCGTGCAAGGGCGCGTTCCTTCTCAAAATGGCTGAACGGTTGCAGCGGTCCGTTGTTGTTGCGCGGCCCGAGCATGGCAAACGCGGGGTTGCTGGCACGGGTGGAATGCAAGTCCAGCAAAACATCGTGGGCTGCAAGCAGCGGGCACAGCCAGTTGGCGACATGGTCCTCGAAATCAACGGGATGTTCGGTCGGCCCGAGGTTGCGGTTGAGGTTTCGGTCACCGACACGCTCACCATGGGCATAGGCTTTCGGGTTTGTCACCGGCACGAAGGTCACATGGCCCGCGACGATGCGAATTTCGCCCCGCTCAATCTCGTCAAGTACGCGCCGGATGGCTTTGGTGCCGCAGGTCTCGTTTCCATGCACCGCACCGGTGATGATCACGCGCGGGCCCGGCAGCAGCCCGGAGAAGGAGATGGCTTTGAAGTGCCACGGAAAGGGATGTTGGGATTCAGTCATGTCGGCAGGAAAGGGCTTTGCGCGAATCGGGGATGATCAGGAAGGAAGCCGGTGCGATACTGGCCACCCCTGTTGCGGAACAGGAAAGCGGTTCGCGCCGTTTGTTGAAAGCGCGTAGTTTAGCAACTGGACGAACACAGACATGCAACGAGTCATTCAATGCGAGGACGTTCCCGGCCATCCCGATTTCCGGCCGCTGGCCGAGATCCCCGGCGCACACGTGGAATTGCGGTATGCCACCCCGAACAATTTTGTCGGGCGCGACCTGTATTCGCCGCTTGATTGCGCCTGGCTCCACAGGGACGCCACCGCTGCCGTACAGCGGGCACTGACCCGGCTGCATCAACGTCGCCCGGACCTGACCTTTCTCATCCTCGACGCCATGCGTCCGCAACGCGTACAGGAACAACTGTGGCAGGCCCTGCAGGGCACTGATCTGCTGCAATATCTTGCCAATCCCGAGCGCGGTTCCATCCACTCATTCGGCATGGCCGTCGACATTACGCTCGCGACCAAGACGGGTGAGGAGCTGGACATGGGAACGCCGTTTGATGACCTGACCGAACTCTCGCACCCGGCGCTGGAAGAGGGATTTCTGGCCAAGGGGGAACTCTCCCAGCAGCAGGTGGAAAACCGCCTCCTGCTGCGCGGTGTCATGCAAGCCGCCGGCTTCCACGGTATCAACACCGAATGGTGGCATTTCGACTGCGGCGACCGGCTGCAGGTACGTGCCGGGTACGCGCGGATCCTCTAGCGCTCCGGTCGAACGCCGCTACGGCCGCGCGCCGGTTCGCGAGACGGCGTCGATCACCGCGTCGAGAATGGGGCGCGCAATGCCGCCTGTCGTCGCCGTGTGATTGATGATGGCCACCACCACGCAAGTCCTGCCCTGCGCGTCGGGCACATAGCCGGCAACCGAAAAGGCATCACGCAGGCTGCCGGTTTTGAACCGGCCGCGCTCCCGCGCCGGCCCGTCTTTCAAACGGTTCAACATGGCACCGTCCACGCCGATGATAGGCAGGCTGGACATGAATTCCGGCGCCCATCGGCTGCGGTAGGCCGCCTGCAACACGCCCGCAAGCTGTCCAGGTGTGATGCGTTCACTGCGCGACAAGCCCGAACCGTTATCGAGCACCAGCCCGCGATCGTCAATGGCGTGCTCGGCCAGCCAGCCACGCACAACACCCTCGGCGCGCTGCGCGGTGGTGGCGGCAACCGCACCGGCACCCGCCGCGCTCTTGCCAAGGTGCAGGTACAGCACCCGTGTAATGGGATTGTCACTGCGCTTGTTCACATCGCGCAGGAAATCGGCCAGTGGGCGTGAACGGTGCTCGGCGAGCAACGCAGCGGACGCGGAATCGACATCGGCCGGCCCCTTTTCCCGGGTGACGCCATTAAACTTTCCACCAAGCTCCCGCCACAGGGCGCGAAACAGGCGGTCGGCGAAGTCGCTGCGATCCAGGCTGCTCACCACGGCAACCGTCGCGCAATTGCGCGGAAATTCACCGCGCAGGTGGATAACCAGGTGGCCATCACCGTCCGCATCGCCCACGCCGCCACGGCGCGACACGCGCGGCAACTGCCAGCCGTCCTCCCATTTTGGGCAGGCGCGATCCACCAGAGTCATTTCATTGACCACTTCGACGCGTTCCAGCGCAGGAGTGAGGCGCACCGAAAGAGACGTGGCGTCTGATCGCAGGTCGAACTGGCCCAGATTGGTATTCAGCAACAGTGCGTCGGGGATGACGTTGTATCGAAATTCCGGCGTCTCATCGAATGCCGGCACGCCCAGGTCAGGCCGCGCAGGCAGGAACCATTCCCGGTCGACCACCAGGTCGCCACGAATTTCCGTGATCCCCCGGTCGCGCAGCGACTGCAGCATCCGCCGCAGCGCCTCCCAGTCAAGGTCGACATCGCCCATGCCGCGCAATACCAGGTCCCCCGCCAGCGCGCCATCACGGACGGCGGCGGCCGAACGCAACTCCGTTCTGCCGCGAAACGCCGGTCCAAGGCGCTCGAGCGCGACAATGGACGTCAGAGTCTTTAACGTGGAGGCCGGCTGCATCGGCCGCGCGGCGTCATGTGCGAACAGCACGGCGCCGTCATCCAGTCGCATGGCCATGACACCGATCGAGTCGGTTCCCAATCCCGCGGCGGCGAGCATTTCTGCAACACGCGGCGGCAATTGGGCTTGCGCCGGTATGAACGCATTTGCAACCGCCGCCGCGGCACACGTCAATAACATACGGCAAGTGGACAGCGCACGGACCGCAAAGCGGTTGGATCGGAGAGTCATTTTGGCCTGTTGTTTTTTCGCAACGCGACTTACATTTTGAAACATTGGTAGTATAGTGGTATTACCCTGTCGGCGTACCGCCAACCTACTGGCGGCGTCCCTCAGCATGCCCTGTCACACACCAACATCGCGCACCGCAAATCGTTCAGGGAGGACACTTTGCAACGTCGCACGCACACCCCCGGCAGCCGCCGCCAACGCCATGACATCTCCGGCCATTTCGCCGCGACGGTGCCCGGTCTCCACGGCAGCTCCCGCGTATTGATTCAGCCCGTCCCCCTCGCTTGACCTTCCGTACTGCCCCACTGTAACAACAGGAGAACCCAGTGAAACTCAAGAAGATCGTCCAAGTTGTATCGCTCGTGTGCATCGCCGGTCCGGTGATGGCGCAAACCACGCCGCCGGCCACGTCGCAAAAGGTGGAAAAGATTGAAATCACCGGCAGTAGCATCAAGCGCGTTCAAACCGAAACCGCGTTGCCGGTGCAGATCATCACCAAGGAAGACATCGAGCGCGCGGGCATCACCAGCGCCGAACAATTGGTCGCCACCATCAGCGCCAACGGCACCGGCTCGGACAACCTGTCGTCGAACGTGGGCATCGTCAACAACGGCGTGACCGACCGCAACAACAACGGCAATTCCAGCGCCAACCTGCGCGGTCTCGGCGCTTCCAGCACCCTGGTGCTGTTGAACGGCCGCCGCGTATCCCTGCACGGCGCCAAAGGCAATGCCGTCGACCTGAATTCGATTCCGCTGGCTGCCGTGCAGCGCGTTGAAGTGCTCAAGGACGGTGCTTCCGCCATCTATGGCACGGACGCCATCGGCGGCGTTATCAACTTCATCCTGCGGAAAGACTATCAGGGTGTGGAAGTGACCGCGTTTACCGACATCACCAGCGAAGGTGGCGGCCGCCTCTCGCGCGGTTCCATCGTTGCGGGCTGGGGCGATCTCGCCGCCAACCGCTTCAATGTCATGGCCAGCCTGACCTACGACAAACAGGAAGTACTCAATTCCAGCCAGCGCGATTTCGTCAACGGCGAGCAACCCGGACGCGGCCTGTCGCCGGACACCACCGGCACACCGTTCGCGACCCAGACCGGCGGTGCCGGCACGGCAATTGGCGCGACCTTCACGACCCCCAACCTGGGAACCGGTACGACCACCTTCAACCGCGCCAACCTCCTCAGCTTCCAGGGCAACTGCAATGTCATCCCGCACCAGACCCAGTACGATTTCGTGCTCTGGGGCAACGGCGGCTTCCGTTATGGTTGCGACTTCGACTACGGTGGCACACAACGCCTGATCCAGCCGCAGGAGCGCTATAACGCGCTTCTCCGCGGCGCTATGCAGATTTCGG
>CAYSKY010000080.1:0-1755 GCA_964431425.1 uncultured Burkholderiales bacterium | reverse complement strand
TTCGGCCAATCACATGGCAGTGTTCGAAGCCGTGGGCTCGCGCAGCACAGCCTCAAAAGCGTTCGAGCAGAGCCAGGTAACGACCAGCATTGCCGCCGGCAACGCTTATCCGGTTAGCGGCCCGTACTACCAGAACCTGTCACAGTACATTCCCGCCTTCAATCCCAATCTGCCCATTGCCTATCGCTGGCGCTGCGTGTCCTGCGGCCTGCGCACGATTGAGACCGAAAGTGAACAGTCCCGGCTGATGCTGGGCCTGGAAGGCGTCATCGCCGGATGGGACTACAAGACCGGCGTATCCACCGCCAAGAGCACCGCTGACTCCATACTCACCGATGGTTATATGCGGGCCACCGCCTTCAACGCGGCACTCGCCACGGGCTTGATCAATCCCTGGCTGTTGCCCGGCCAGTCGCAAACCCCGGCCGCGCAGGCCCTGATTGAGGCCGCCAAGGCACGCAATGCCAAGCTGTTCGGCGGAGAAGCCACGTTGCGCCAGTTTGACGGCACAATTTCCGGCGAGGTTTACAACCTGCCGGCCGGCGCTGTCGCGGTGGCGGCAGGCTTCGATGTTCGCAAGGAAAGCTACAAGTTCAGCGACGGCGCGCCACAAGCCTCGGCCGACGGCGGCATCCGCGATGCGCCCTTCGACGCCGAGTTCCCGAAGGTGTCGCGCAATATCAAGGCTGTGTACGGTGAAGTCGCCGTTCCCGTCTTCAAGAACCTGGAATTCACCGCCGCCATTCGCCACGACCGTTACAGCGACTTCGGCAGCACCACCAACCCGAAGTACTCGATCAAGTTCACGCCGATTTCGGAAGTGCTGCTGCGCGGCTCTTACAACACCGGCTTCCGGGCGCCCAGCTTCTTTACGCTTTATGGCGCAGTTAGCGAATCACCGGTGCCGGGGAATATTGCCGACCCGGTGCTTTGCCCGGGTGGTGCGGGTTCCGGTCCGCTTGATGTTTGCGCTATCCGGCCGCTGGGACGTTCAGGCGGCAACAAGGATCTGAAACCGGAAACATCTCGTCAATGGACCTACGGCATCGTGTTCTCGCCGACGAGCTGGCTGTCTGCCAACGTAGATTACTGGCAGGTCCGCCGCAGTGATCGCATTTATGAGTTGACTGCACAGCAGGTGGTGGCCAACTACACGACCTTCCCTGAAAACCTGGTGCGAGGGGCCAACGGCCGCCTCGATGGACTGGGCGGTTACATCCGTGCGGGCTTCGTCAATGCCGAAGGTGATGTGACCGAGGGCGTGGACGTGGGTGTGGCGGCAAACTGGAAGGCGCTGCAGGGCAAGTGGACGGCGGAAATCAACGGGACGTACATCGACAGCTTCCGTTCGCGTGTGTTCGCGACGCAGAAATACACGGAAACCGCCGGCCAGTACAACGCCCGCGACCTCTTCGTGCGCTGGAAACACACCCTGAAAATGAGCTACGAAACCGGTCCGTGGACCGGCACGTTGTACCAGTACTTCACGTCCGGCTACAAGGATGAGAAGCCGACCGGCGTAATCCCACCGGGGTTCGATCCGAACGTCGAGAATTACATCCGTTACGACGTGTCCGGTACCTACAAGGGCTTCAAGAACCTGACGATCCGGCTTGGTATCAAGAACATCCTCAACACCGACCCGCCGTTCACCGCACATAACGTGGACTTCTCACCCGGTGCGGGCTGGGATGCTCGTGTGGCCGACCCGCGTGGCCGCGCCTACACCGCCAGCGTTACGTACAAGTTCTAGGC
>CAYSKY010000079.1:0-10203 GCA_964431425.1 uncultured Burkholderiales bacterium | reverse complement strand
AGGAAACCGGCGAACCGATCGGCATCCAGCGTCTGCTGGCCCGTCCGACCGCAACGCTGACCATCGAAGCGCAGGAGCGCCGCGAGATGAAGCAGAAGATGTACGGCGAATAAGCCGGCGTCGGGATGCAAATAAGAACGGCCACTGATGTGGCCGTTTTTCATGGTGCGGACTTACAGCGAACTTACAGGGCGGTGCGGATCAATCCGTCGAGGCCTGCAGCAGCCGCTTGGCACCGTTGAAGCGCTTTTTCCAGTAGCTGTCGTTCATGTCGGCGATCTCCACGCTCTTGCCGCGCCGGGGCGCGTGCACAAAGCGGCCTTCGCCGATGTAGATCGCCACGTGCGAAAAGCGCCGGCGCAGGGTATTGAAGAACACCAGGTCGCCCGGCACCAGTGAGGCCGGATCCACCGTGTCGCCTAACTTGCTGATGCCGGCGGAATTGCGCGGCAGGTCGAGTCCAGTGGCTTCCTGGAACACATGCCGAACAAAGCCCGAGCAATCGAAACCATTCTCGACGCTGCTGCCACCCCATTTGTATTTCACACCAATCATGGACAGCGCATGGATCAACAGGTCCGCCGCCTGCTGTGCGGGCAAGGGAGCGGCCGCCGGCTGTGCCAATACCGGCGAAATGCCGGCAATGGGCGCAGTGACGTTGGGCGCGGGCGCGAGCTCGTCGGCACCCACTGGTGCGACAAAAACGAGCAAAGCCGATATCAGCAACTTTCGCATGGTCGCCATGATACCCCGAGCCGCCAAAACCTGCTTTGAGGGCGGTCATAATCGGCCGTCCCCACCCGACCGGAGGTAATATGCACCCCGAACTTGTTCCGTTTGCCCCCAAGGCGGCCTACAGCCGCCGCGACTTCGTTACATCCACTTTTGCCGGGGGCTTGCCGCCGCCGGTCTTCCCGTGAGCGCCCAAATCATCACCACCGACAGCAAGGGCCTGATCGCAGGCGAAGTGAAAATCACCGCCAGAGACGGCGAGATGCCGGTCTACCGCGCCATGCCCGAGGTCGGCAATAACCTGCCCGTGGTGCTGGTCGTGCAGGAGATTTTCGGGGTGCACGAGCACATCGAGGACGTCTGCCGTCGTTTCGCCAAGGCTGGGTATCTGGCCGCTGCGCCGGAACTGTACGCGCGGCAGGGCGATGCCTCAAAAATTTCCGACATTGCCGTGCTGATGCAGGAAATCGTCAGCAAAGTGCCCGACGAGCAGGTGATGTCTGATCTGGACGCCACCGCCGCCTGGGCGGCCAAGAACGGTGGCGACAACACGCGCATAGCCGTGACCGGCTTCTGCTGGGGTGGTCGCATCGTCTGGATGTATGCCGCACATAACCCGAAGCTCAAGGCTGGCGTGGCCTGGTACGGCGGCCTGGTGCGCCCGGCGGCACCGCTCACGCCCAAACACCCGATCTATATCGCGGCGACTCTGACAGTGCCGGTGCTGGGCCTCTATGGTGGCGCGGATACCGGTATTGGCAACGATACCGTGGAGAAAATGCAGGCCGCACTCAAGGCTGCCGGCGGTACCTCCGAAATCCACCTGTATCCGGATACGCCGCACGGCTTTCATGCTGATTACCGCCCCACCTACCGGAAGCCCCAGGCAGAGGATGGCTGGGCACGCCTGCTGGCTTGGTTCAAGAAAAACGGCGCGGCCTGAGCGCAGGTTCGCTGCTTCAGGGGGGGCCGCAGGACGCTCAGCGCTTGCGCCACACCTGCCACTGTTCCTTGCCGACAAACACCGGAATGGAATCTGCCGGCGTGCGGGTTTCGATGTGCTCGAACGCCGGCGCCAGCAGCGCATTGAGGTCGGCCTGATCGGTGCCGAAGGGCGGGCCCTTGGGCGTCGTATCAAAAAAGAAAAACCCGGCCAGTACCCCGCCCGGCTTCAACAGTTCAGCCACCCGCACCGCCCAGGCTGGGCGCATGGCGCGGGGCAGGGCGCACATGAAGGCGCGCTCGTAAATCAGGTCGTACTGGTCAGCCTGCAACTCGGGGCCGAAAAAGTCCGCCTCGCGCACATGGGCGGCGTGCGGACCGAGCAAGCGTTGCGCCCGCCCGACCGCGCTGGCGGCAAAGTCGATGGCCAGCACCGGCCAGCCGCGTTCGGCGAAAAACCGCACCTCGTGCGCCGAACCGCAGCCGGGAATCAGCGTGTGCACCGGCGTGGTCTGCGCGGCGACAAAATCAGCCAGGCACCGCGGCACGCCGCCATGATCCCAGGGCACAAAGTCCGCATCGAAGCGGGCATCCCAGAAGGCCGGCGTCGCGGGGTCTAGGCGGGGAAAGGTCGGTGTGGATTCGTTGCTCATCCAAAAATTATAGAGGGTCGCGTCGGGAAGGCCGGGTTTGATACCGCAAAAAAGGGGTTTCGTCCCGCCGCTTTTGACAGCCTCTGGCGCAGCCGATAAGGTGCGTCCACCTGAATTGAAAGGGATGCCCCATGATTTGTTCCCCACCCGGTGCCCAGGTGGCGCTGGCTTTGACGGTGGTCAGCGTCATGTCCGCCTGCAGCAGCGGCGAAAGCGCCGATGCGCGACGACCGGCCACACTGGCGCTCAAGGAATGCCGCGTGCCGCAGATCGAAAACGCGGTGAAGTGCGGCACGCTGGAAGTCTTTGAGAACCGCACGACCAAACAGGGCCGCAAGATCGGCATCAACGTGGTGGTGCTGCCGGCCTCGGCGCGCATGCCGGCGCCCGATCCGGTGTTCCTGTTCGCGGGTGGCCCCGGCCAGGCGGCCGGCGACCTGGCGCCGCAGGCCATGGCCATCCTCGGCGGCCTCAATACCCGCCGCGACATCGTGCTGATCGACCAGCGTGGTACCGGCAAATCCAATGGCCTCACCTGCAAGTTGCCCGATGACGAGTCGCCCGACTGGATGGACGCCACCAAACGCGAGGCACTGAGCCGCGCTGTGTTCCGCGAATGCCGCGAAACGTTGGAAAAGCGCGCCGACCTCACGCAATACACCACCACCATCGCCATGGCCGACATCGACGAGATGCGCGAGGCACTGGGCTACCAGAAGATCAACCTGTGGGGCGGCTCGTATGGCACGCGCTCCTCGATGGAGTACCTGCGCCGCTATCCGGACCGCGTGCGCAGCGTGGTGATCGATGGCGTGGCATCGCCCACGATGGCATTGCCTGCCACCTTCGCGCGCGATGCCGGCGCCAGTTACGCCAGCATGCTGGCTGCCTGCGAGAAAAATCCGGTCTGCAACCAGAACTTTCCCGGCGTGCGCGCCGATGTGGAAACTCTGCTGGCCGGGCTTGAAAAACAACCGCGCCGCCAGACCATCACCAATCCCGTCACCGGCCTGGCCAAGGAAATCGGCATCAACCATGAGTCAGTGCTGATGGCGGTCTTCTCCACCTTGTACGTCCCTGAACTGCAGGCGCAGCTGCCGGCCGCGCTCAAAGCGGCCAAGGCTGGCAACCCCGGCCCGCTGTCGGCGCTGTCTTCATTGTTTGGCGACCGCGACGACGACAAGAATTCCCTGGGCATGCGCTTTTCGGTGGTGTGCGCCGAAGATGTGCCGCGCATTACCGACGCCGAGCGCGCGAAGGGGCCGGCGCCGTTCGGTACGTTGTTCTCGCGCGAATTCATACGTGGCTGCGAAGGCTGGCCGCGTGGCGCGGTGCCGGTCGATTTTCATACGCCGGTGGTGTCGGACAAGCCGGTGCTGATCTTTAGCGGCGGGCTGGACCCGGTCACGCCGCCGTCCTTCGGTGAGGAAGTGAAGAAGTCTCTCCGCAATTCTGTGCATTTCATCGCCCCCAACCTTGGGCACGGCGTCAGCAACCGCGGTTGCGGCCCGAAGATCGTCAAGAGGTTCATCGAAAACGCCAGCGTGGCGGACCTCGACGGCAAATGCCTGGAGCGCATTCCGCGACCGACCTTCTACGAACCCATGCGTGAGAAGAACAAAGATGCGAACAAAGACGCGAACAAGGATTCTGACGTGAAGAAATCCGCCGCAACCCCGGCCACGGGAGCAAAATCATGATTGAAGTCCGCGACCTGAAAAAGCGCTTCGGCGACGTGCATGCGGTGGAAGGCGTGAGCTTCACCGCCAGAAGCGGCGCCATCACGGGTCTGCTGGGCCCCAACGGCGCCGGCAAAACCACCACCATCCGCATGATCGGCACGCTGGTCGCCATCGACAGCGGCAGCGTGCAGGTGGACGGCATCGATGTCACTGCCAACCCCGACGGCGCCCGCCGCGTCAGCGGCCTGCTGACTGATTCGCGCGGCGTGTACACCCGCATGACGGCACGCGAGAACATCCACTACTACGCCGAACTGCGCGGCATCGACCGCGCGCAGGCCGACAAAACGCTGGCGCGCTATGTGGACTGGCTGGACATGAAGGACGTCCTCGACCGGCGCACAGAAGGCTTTTCGCAGGGCGAGCGCATGAAGGTCGCCATCGCCCGCGCGCTGGTGCATGACCCGGCTAACGTGATCCTCGATGAACCCACCAACGGGCTGGACGTGATGAGCACCCGCGCCTTGCGTGAACTCATCAAGCGCCTGCGCTCGGATGGTCGCACGGTGCTTTTTTCCAGCCACATCATGCAGGAGGTGGCGGCCCTCTGCGACGAGATCGTCATCATCGCCAAGGGGCGGGTGACGGCGCAGGGCACGCGCGAACAGCTGTTGGAACAAAGCGGCAAAGACAACCTGGAGGACGCGTTCATGACGCTGGCCGGCATTGAAGACCTGCACCACGCGGAGGCCGTATGAACTGGTCCACGGTATGGGTGGTGCTGAAAAAAGAACTGGTGGATCACCTGCGCGACAAGCGCACTGCCACCATGGTGTTCCTGCTCTCCATCCTGCTGGGGCCCATCGTGCTGATCGGCTTCACGCAGTTCATCTCCAGTATCGAAAAGAAGGCCGAGGCGCGCGAGGTGTTTGTACAGGGCATCGAGCACGCCCCGCAGATCGCCAATTTTTTCGCGCGGCAGGACGTGACCATCAAAACGCCCGAGGCCGACTTCCGCGACAAGATCAAATCCGGCAAGCACGCGCCGGTGCTGGCGATCCCGAAAACTTTCCAGGAGAAATTCCTCACCGGCACCGCCGAGGTCGAGCTTGTTTATGACGACACGCGGCAGGACACCGGCAATGTCTCCATCGGCGTGCTGCGCCGTCTGGTGCAGGGCTTCAACCGCGAAGTGGCGAATCAGCGTCTGGTGGCGCGCGGCGTCTCGCCGCTGGTAACCAAGGCCGTGGAAATCCAGGAGGTGAACATGGGCACCGCCGCGCAGCGCGTGGCGCAACTGCTGTTCATGATCCCGCTGATCTCACTCATCATCTGCGTGACCGGCTGCACCGCCATCGCCATCGACATGACGGCCGGCGAACGCGAGCGCGGTTCGATGGAACCGCTGCTGATGAATCCGGTGACGCGCCTGTCGCTGGTGACGGGCAAGTGGCTGGCGGTGGGGGTATACGGCATCGGCGTGGTGGCACTCACCATGGCAGGCTTTGCCATCACGCTGCAGTTCCTGCCGGTGGAAAAACTGCAGGCGGTGATGTCCATCAGCGGCCTGCAGTTCGCCGGCTTCGCGCTGACGATGGCTTCCTTCGCCCCGGCCATGGGCGCCATGCAGATGCTCATCGCTACCTACGGCCGCACCTACAAGGAAGCGCAGACCTACGTGAGCTACCTCATCGCCGGTGTGAACATGGTGCCCATGATCTCCATCTTCGGTCAGATCAAGGACGATGTCTGGCAACTGTTCGTGCCCATGCTGGGCCAACTGATGGTCATCACCCGCATCCTGCGCGGCGACCCGGTCGAGGCCATCCACTTTGTGGTGCCGTTCCTGATCAACACCGCGATCAGCGTGGGCGCGATTGTGGTGATTGCGAAGCTGCTGACGAAGGAGAAGATTATTTTTGGGCGGGCGTGAGGCTGGAAGCGGAACTGGCCAAACTCTAGCACTGGCGCGGCTTCCCGGGCATTATTGGCTCGGAAGCCGCGTGGAATGGCGATCTTCGGTGTGATGTGCTGTGAGGGATGTGCAAAGGGCAACGCCCATTGTGTTTTCAATACGCTTTAGATTTGGCCTGCTGGCTGCTCGGGAGAACATCGGAATGGTCGAAAAGAAGACGCAAAACCAGATGCCTCCGCTGGCTTCATGCCTTCTTTCCCTCATGGCAATGATGCTGTCGTCGTGTGCCACGCTGCCCGATCCCGTTGCAACGCCGCCGACACGGCTTGATTCAATCGACACGACTGTTCGGGCTGCCATGTCTGCCACGGGCGCACGCGGGTTGGCGGTGGCCGTGGTGGACGAGGGACGGGTTGTTTTTCGCAAGGCCTATGGCGTTCGCAATGCCGCCAACGAACCGCTGTTGGACGATACGGTGATGTACGGCGCCTCTTTGACCAAAGCGGCATTTGCTTATCTGGTCATGCAACTGGTCGATGAAGGCCGCTTTGACCTGGATCGGTCGATTGCGGACTATTTGCCGCAGCCTCTCCCCAGCTATTCGAGTGACGCCGATGCGCGCGCGTATGCCCCTTGGGAAGGGCTTAAGGGCGACGAACGCTGGCGCAGAATCACCGGGCGCATCTTGTTGACCCATAGCGCGGGCTTTGCCAATTTCGCCTTCCTCGAACCTGATGGAAAACTGCGCATGCACTTTGATCCCGGCGCACGCTATGCGTATTCGGGGGCGGGAATGATGCTCTTGCAGTTTGTCCTGGAACGCGGTCTGGGATTGGATGTGGGCGCCGAGATGAATCGCCGGCTGTTCACGCCCAATGGCATGACGCGTACCAGCCTGATCTGGCGCGCCGACTTCCGGCCCAATCTGGCTGATGGCTTTCGCATCGATGGAAAGTTGGAGCCGCACGCCGAGCGTAGTCGCGTGCGCGTTGCAGGTTCCATGGACACGACGATCGGCGATATCGCCCAACTCGTTGCAAGTTATGTGCGGGGCGATGGATTGAGCGCCACCGCCCGCGCAGAGATGGTTCGCCCGCAATTGCCGATCAAAACGCTAACCCAGTTTCCCACCCTCCAGCCGAACCCCGAAACGGCAGTCCATCCGGGCCTGTTCGCAGCCCTGGGCGTCATCGCCTTCAACGGGCCGCAAGGTCGCGGCTTTTTCAAGGGCGGGCACAACGACACCACGGCCAATACCTGGGTTTGCGTGGAAACAAAAAAACGCTGTGTGATCATTCTTTCGAACGATGTGCGCGCGGAACCCGCTTTCCCCGCGATCGTTCGTTCGATCATTGGCGACGCAGGCGTACCGTGGACATGGGAGTACGGCCAGATTCCGTTCTGGAATTCGACAGGGAGTTTTCCGTAGTCCAATTGGCGAGAGGAATAGCGGGCGGTCTGAGCGGTTACGAAATGCTCCGAAAAAGTTGAACCTGGAAACGGGCTATTTTTCGGTTACCGGTTTCGGTATCACCTCAATTCGAAGCCAATAATGCCCAAACGCGGCACCCGTCCCCCCGACCGGTATCATCCCTCCCATGTCCGATTTACCCCAACTGTTCGGCCCCGCGGGCCCGCTTGCCCGAAAGATTGAAGGTTTCCGCCATCGCGACAGCCAGATCGAGATGGCCGGGAAGATCGAGGAGGCCATCGCCCGCGCCGGGGTGTTGATCGCTGAGGCCGGCACCGGTACCGGAAAGACCTTTGCCTATCTCGTACCCGCGCTGCGCTCCGGCGGCAAGGTCATCATCTCCACCGGCACAAAAACACTGCAGGACCAGCTGTTTCATCGCGACATCCCCACCGTGATCGAGGCGCTGGGTATTCCGGTGACGACCGCGCTGCTGAAGGGCCGTGCCAACTATGTTTGTCTGCATCACCTCGAAAACGCCGTGGCGGACGGGCGCTTCCTGAACCGCGACGACGCGCGCCACATCCAGGTAATCCGGCGTTTTGCCGATCGCTGCCTCAATGGCGGCGGTACTGGCGACCGCGCCGAGCTGCCTGATGTGCCGGAGCGTTCCGGCGCCTGGAACATGGCCGTCAGCACGCGCGAGAACTGCCTCGGTTCGCAGTGCACGCAATACGAGACCTGCTTTGTGATGAAGGCCAGGAAGGCCGCGCTGGCGGCGGAGGTGGTGGTGGTGAACCATCACCTGTTCTTTGCCGACCTGGTGCTGAAGGACGATGGCGCGCAGGACCTGCTGCCGGCCTGCAACACCGTCATCTTCGACGAAGCTCACCAGCTGCCCGAAACCGCGACGATGTTCTTCGGCGAGGTGGTCACCACCTCGCAGCTGGGCGAACTGGCGCGCGATTCGCGGCTGATGGGCATCCAGCATGCGGCCGATTTTGCGGACCTGCAGATTGCGGCACTGGCGCTGGACAAAGCCAGCAAGGACCTGCGGCTGGTGATGCGCGAAGACACCGCGCGCCTGCCGGGGCAGGATGTGGCCGGGCGCGAAGGCTTTGATGCCGCCTTCACCGACGTGCAGGAAAAACTGGGCGAGTTGCGCGAGATGCTGGAGAGCCAGTCCGGCCGCGCGCAGGAGTTGGCCAATTGCATGGAGCGCGCCGATGAATTCGCCGCGCGTCTGGCCGGATGGCGCGGCGACGGTCAGGCGGGGGCGGTGGAAGGCTTCATCCGCTGGGCGGAAATCTTCGGCCACTCACTGGCGTTTCACCTTACGCCGCTGTCGATTGCCAACATCTTCCGCCAGCAGGTGTTCGCGCAAAAGCGCGCGTGGATCTTCACTTCGGCCACGCTGGCGGTGAAGGGCGAATTCAGCCACTACCAGAACGAACTGGGGCTGGTGGACGACCCGGCCGACGCGGTCATGGCGGCGCTGGATGTGGACGATGCCTTCAACGACCGTCGCGTGGTCACCGCCGCATGGCCGTCACCGTTTGACTACCCCAACCAGGCGCTGCTGTACGTGCCTTCAAAGCTGCCGGCCCCCAACACGCCCGATCACACCGAAGCCGTGGTGCGCGCCGCCATCCCTCTCATCGAAGCCGCCGAAGGCCGCGCGTTTTTGCTGTTCACCTCGCTGCGTGCCATGGACCGCGCGTTCGACCTCCTCAAAGAGCATTGGGAAAAGCAGGGCTGGGAATTTCCGCTGATGGTGCAGGGCGAGGGTACCCGCACCGAACTGCTGGAGCGCTTTCGCAAACTGGGTAACGCGGTGCTGGTGGCCAGCCATTCTTTCTGGGAAGGCGTGGACGTGAAGGGCGATGCGCTGTCGCTGGTGGTGATCGACAAGCTCCCCTTCGCCCCGCCCGACGACCCGGTGCTGGCCGCCCGCATCGACGCCATCGCCAAGTCCGGCGGCAATCCTTTCATGCAGTACCAGGTGCCGCACGCGGCCATCACGCTCAAACAGGGCGCGGGCCGCCTGATCCGCGACGAAACCGACCGCGGTGTGCTGATGATCTGCGACCCACGGCTGGTGGAAAAACCCTACGGCAAACGTATCTGGCAGAGTTTGCCGCCGATGAAGCGGACGCGGGTGGAGGGGGAGGCGGTCGCGTTCTTTGCTGAGAATGGATTGGTAGTCACAGAATGACCGCCTTACCAGGCATTGTCCGAACTTCGGAAATGGAGCGCCAATGTTGAACGCAACCGACAATCCCGTCGAATGGGTTCTCTTCATGGATGAACTCGATGAAGCGAAAGAGCATCTGGAAAAACTCACCAAAGACCTGTCTCAGGCCGGGCGCTTCGACGAGTCCGAGTTTGCAATTTACCTTGGGCATATTTACGCGCATTTGAATCGAGCGTGGCATCGTCGGAATCTGACCACTGCCATTACCGACGAAGAATGGAACGCGTTTCGCCGGTTCCCTCAGGACATTGAACCAATCGCCTGACACTGAAAATGAGTGGCAGACCGGGGGACCTGGTCGCCGCCATTCCCGGCAATACTTTCCGCAGGTCGCCATTTAGCGCGCCTCCCAGGCCAAAAATGCCCGGAACGCCGCGCCAGTGCTTGAGTTTGGCCCGTTTGTGCTGCGAAGGCGGCTGGCGGTCCAGTCCCCCGCCAACGAAAAGTTACCCGCCTGCATTCATTCACATTCATTGGCTTTTTCCCCGTGCATAATGCGCAGGTGTTTTCAAACAAGAACCTGAATTTGTTCCCGTCCGCCGCTCTTCGTTTCCTCTCCCGCGCCGTCGTTGCAACCGCCTGCCTGCTGGCTCTTCCTGTGCTGGGGCTGGATG
>CAYSKY010000078.1:9761-10213 GCA_964431425.1 uncultured Burkholderiales bacterium | reverse complement strand
CTACGGCGGTATTGTCGGAATGCTAGAAGAGTTCTCCTGTTGGAGCGTCTACCTGCTTTTTTCGACAGCGTCCCTGCTCTTGCTCTCCACAGTTGATGACCTACGCCGGTATGTTTGGGGAATGATCGTCGGCGGAATGTGGCTTGTGTTCTACGGCATCTATGCAGCGATATACGGCGTTGGCTTTGGTGTGACGGGCCGCGCTGGCGCCTATGGTATGTATGAAAATCACAATGACTATACGTTTATCATCCTGCAAATCCTTCCTTTCATCTACCTCTATTTTCGAGCGGAACAGGGGATCTTCAAGAAGTTTCTGCTCGTGTTTTTTATGGCGACCTGCGTGGTCGGCGTGCTTTTGTCCCTCTCCAGGGGCGGAATCCTCGCGTTGCTGCTTGAGGGCTTGCTGATTGTGATCTTTGCGATGCAGGGGCGCCGGCGCTGGATATGGG
>CAYSKY010000078.1:6620-9751 GCA_964431425.1 uncultured Burkholderiales bacterium | reverse complement strand
GCGATTGTTTAACCCCACCTCAGTTGCTGTCGCCTTGGTTGTTGGTGGAGTCGCTGTAGCATACCAATGGGCGAAACGTGCGGAGAATTCCACTACCTATACTGCAGCTGATGCAGAATCCTCTCGATACGAACTCTGGCGCGCTGCGCGCAAAATGTTCATGGACAAACCCCTTCTAGGGGTTGGCAGCCGGCGTTTTGCCGAGTACAGCACCCAGTATGAGGAAATCAGCCACGATGAACTTGGAAAAAATACACACAACACTTATCTCGAAATACTGGCGGGCAGCGGGCTGCTTGGTTTAATTCCATTTGTTCTGATGTGCCATGTACTCATTCGGGAAATGCGATTGCGTGCACCCCCATCCGCCCCGGCCTTGATCAATGCGACTTCGATCGCAGTCCTGATTGCTATCATCACAATACTTTTTCGCGGCATGCTCGACGCCAAAGCCTACGATTGGAGCTTCTATACTTTGACCCCAGTTGCGATCGCCTGTGTCATGTTGCGGCGGTTGGAGGCGCACAGCTTGAAATCTGGCGACCCCAACAGCAGACGCAGCACAGCGACAGGCGCGGCTAACCGAAATCACGTCTGACGCCGTGCTGCCAATTGTTGTTGTCACCTCATTCTTTCCCAATCGTTCGTTTCCCCACCGGACCGTATTCGTGCGCAATCTCGTCAACGCGATGCGGAGCCACGCATCGGTCGAGGTCATTGCGCCGATGCCATTTGCCCCGCCATGGACGATGGTGGACCGTTGGCGAAAATTGCGCGCGGTTCCAATGAGGGAGCACATTGCCGGCCTGATTGTCCTGCATCCGCGCTATGTCGCGATTTCGGGGCTGGATGCGTTGTCCGGTATAACTTACGCACGGTCCATTGTCGGGCTGTTGCGCACGCGCCTGCGTGAGCAGGGACCGTTCCTTGTTCATGCGCATTGTGCCTACCCGGACGGCGTGGGCGTCGCAAATGTTGCGAAAGCACTGGGCTTGCCGTATGTCATCACTGCGCACGGCAGCGATATCAACGTGTACGCGGGGAAACCGTTTCTGCGGCCCCAGATTCGGCGCGCTTTTGCTGGCGCCCGTGGCGTGATCGCCGTCAGCGCTGAACTTGAACAGAAGATTCTTGCAATCGACGCGGGCATGCCACTTGCGCGGATCCCGTGCGCCGGCTTTGATCCGGCGGTTTTCGCGCAGCGCGACAAGGCGTTTTGCCGGCAGGCGCTCGGGATCAAACCCGAGGTGCGCCTTGTCACTTTCGTCGGCAACCTTGTTGCGGTAAAGGGGGTAGAGGTATTGTTGGGCGCATGGGCCTCGCTGCAGCGCGAGAATACGGAGCTGGTCATCATTGGTGACGGCCCGGAGCGCGGCAGGCTCATGGCCCAAGCGGGCGGTCTTCCTGGCATCCGTTTCGCCGGCGTGCTTCCGCAAGACGATGTTGCTACCTGGCTCGGGGCCTCCGATTTGCTGGTTCTGCCAAGCCTCAATGAGGGAATGCCGAATGTAATCGTGGAATCGCTTGCCAGTGGCGTGCCTGTAGTCGCGTCACGGGTCGGCGGCATACCGGAATTGGTTGTCGATGGTGTTAATGGCTATCTGGCCGAGCCGGGCGACGTGGCCTCGCTGGGAAACGCGCTGAACACGGCACTATCGAGAGCCTGGGATGGCATTGCCTTGCGGAAGTCGACCGCACACCTGACATGGGGCGCGCTGGCGGCGGAAAATCTCGCTTTTCTGGCGAGGGTGTCAACATGACTGCGGCATGAAAACGCCAGCACTAGCGCACTTCTCAGGGCATTTTGGCCCTGGAGTACCCGTCAAACCTGGAGTTCGTGCCTAGTTTGCTGGGGTGGCGGAGACCAGTGCCGTCAGAATGCGCCCAGCAGTCTTGCCGTCCCACAAGGGAGGCCTGCTCGGCCGGCGAACTTCTGACAGCACTTGGTGGAACGCAGCCCGCACCGTCGCAGGATCGGTGCCGACCAACCGATTGGTCCCGCCATGTTCGGCGAGTGTCGCGGGGCGCTCGGTGTTGTCGCGTAGCGTAAGGCAGGGAGTACCCACCACGCAGCATTCCTCCTGTATGCCGCCACTGTCGGTCAGCACGACCCGTGCGCTGCTGGTCAGCGCGAGCAGGTCCAGGTACCCAAGTGGATCGACCACAGCGATACGCGGATTCGCGGCAAGCCTGTCCCAAAGGCCGAATTCCCTGAAACGGCCGGCGGTGCGGGGATGCACCGGAAAGATCAGGGGGATGGAGCCGGCCAGTTCCATGATGAGTTCGAGGTTCCTGCCAAGGGTGGCAGGATCATCGACGTTTGAAGGTCTGTGCAGGGTCAGTACACCGAAGCCTTCCGCGCCGAGCGGGTTGAAACAGACAGCTGGCGGCATGTTGGCGGGCCGATTGTTCGACAAGATTGCATGGATGTCGCGTTGTGCGGCAAACATGCGCTGCCGCTCCAGAGTATCAATCATGATGTTGCCGACACGCACGATCCTGGCGCTAGCCACACCTTCAGCGGCGAGATTTTCATCCGCAAAACCGCACGTGGTAAACAAAAGGTCAGAAAGCCGGTCTGTCACGACCCGGTTGACTTCTTCAGGCATGCTCCAGTCATTGGACCGAAGACCCGCTTCAATATGCGCGACCCTGAATTGGTGCTTTTTGGCGGCAAGGGCGCAAGCGCAGGTGGCGTTGACATCGCCCACAACGATTACCCAGTCCGGTTTTTCTTTTAGCATGACCGGTTCAAAACTGATCATCGTCTGGCCCACTTGGTACGCGTGCGAGCCCGAGCCCACATCCAGGTGATATTGCGGGTCGGGAATTTCCAGTTCGCGGAAGAAACGCTCGGATAGCGATGGGTCGTAGTGTTGGCCGCTGTGAACGAGAATATGTTCGACGGGGTCGCCAGGGTGGGCGAGGTTATGCGCCGCGATAGCATGCGCCAGTGGCGCAATCTTCATAAAGTTCGGCCGGGCGCCGACAACGGAAAGCAGTTTCATGTTCCGCCTAGTGATGTAGCGTGGAAAGTCTTCCGCGCACGGATTTGAGAATTCCGGCCGCACTGGCCAGCGCGCCGGTGGTGGGTAACGGTGCCCATGGCAGGTTACCGAACTGTTCCAGTT
>CAYSKY010000078.1:5568-6610 GCA_964431425.1 uncultured Burkholderiales bacterium | reverse complement strand
TTCGGTAACCGCTGCCAGCGCGGAGCAGGTCTCGTAGCCATGCCGTCGGGCGATATTGCAAAAATCAACAAGGCACTTTACATAGGCAGGATCGGCGGCAAAGCGCGTACGTGCGTCGTTGTATTTGATGAGTGAAAAACTGTGTAGCGTGAGGAAGTAGGGATCTGGGCGCTCGCCAAGGACCTCGAGTGCCTCGCGGAATGAAACCCCGCCCAGATCGACGCGGCGCAACCTGCCTGTGAGCCGGTCGCGGTAGCAGGTGCCAACGCCGCAAAGCAAGCCTTCGATCCGCTTCCAGCCGTTGCCCAGAATATGCCGTCGCTCGATCCCGCAGTTCGGGCTCCAGGGGCTCGCTGAGAAATCAGCCCGAAACCCCTTCTCTTTGAGCACGGCAAGGGAATCATGATTTGCCGCCCAGTCTCCAACCCGGTGCAGGACAGGGCGCCTGCCGGTCCATGTGGTGAGCCGGTCCACGCCCAACCCAATTACGTCGCGTTGCTCATCGAGAGAATAGTGCTTCAGCTGGTCGCGCGATGACTCGAAGGCCGGCCCCGGGTGGGTATGGAGTTGCAGATCATGCCCCGATTTCATGATCAGTTCCGCCGCCAGTTGCTGCTGATCGGTCGCTGCATCATCACCGCCGTAGACATCGAGAAAGAATGTCCCGCAAATGCCGGCAGCGTCGAACTCGCGAATCATGCGGGCCAGGCCCCAATCCCCGTTGTCGATGCGGCCCCAAAGCCCCATGCCGTCGGGAAAGTTGGAAATTTCCGTATCCACGGTAATGACAAGTTTGGGCACTCAAGCGCCCCTTACGCCGGCGGCGCGGTAGGCATCCAGATAGCATGACGACATTTGTTTCCATTGCCGGTTGTTGACAACGAATTCTCGTGCCCGCCGTCCCATTGCCGCGGCGTCAACACGGCGTGAAAGCAGCAGGTCCAGCTTTTCCATGAGCGAGTCTCGTGAGCCAGCCTGGAAAATCAGGCCGGTCTCATTGTCCTCGATCAGTTCGCGTATTCCGCCAACGCTGCTCCCCACC
>CAYSKY010000078.1:2588-5558 GCA_964431425.1 uncultured Burkholderiales bacterium | reverse complement strand
CCCCACCACGGCACGCTCCATTGCCATTGGTTCAAGCGGCTTTAGCGGCGAAATCATGTCAGTGAGGGGGCTGGGATAACGGGCATAGACCAGCACATCCATCGCCGAGTAGTAGTCCAGAACCTGCGAATGCGGAACCGCACCCGGAACCCATGCGACATCGGCAAGGCCCAGCCGTGCGACAGCAGCATCAACCTTTGCGCGGTCCTCTCCGTCCCCGACCAGCACCAGCCGGGCTCCGGGGTAGCGTGCACGTAATCCGGCGAACGCCTCCACCAGAAGTGGCAGACCTTCGAAGGAAAAGAAGCTGCCGAGGAAACCGATGACAAAATCACCGCCGTTGAGGCAGCGCGAACGCAGTTCTTCAGGGGGGTGTCGCGGCACAAACGCTTCGGTGTCAGCTCCGTTTCCAACGACGACGACCCGGTCGGGTGCCGCCCCCATGGAAATCGTGGCAGCCCGCAGCGCCTGGGTGATGGTGCAAACGGCATCCGCACGCACGGTGACGGCACGATCCATGGCGCGCGCCACCTGATACCAGGGCCATCGCCCGCTGGCCTTGCCGCGCGCGCGCGCGCTTTCCTCCCACAAATTGCGCTTTTCGTAGATCATCGGCAGCCCGCTTCTGCGCGCCTCTCGTAGCGCCACGCGTGCAACCGTGAATGGTGTATGCGCATGGACGACATCGAACGTCTGCGAATCCAGCGCAGCGCGAAGGGCGCGGCCGATCGCACGCCCGAAAACGAGGTGTTTGGCCCCGCGGGTCACCAATGCTTGCTCAAAGGCGGTATATGCGCTGCGCCGGTATTCGATGCCTCCAGCGGAGAATGGCGCCGCGTCCTTCCCCTGGCTGGGGCTGGTGAGTACCGTGACATGGTGCCCGGAGGCGGCCTGCGCCTCCAGGAGGTACTTGGCGCGAATGGAGTAGCCGTCGGACTTCGGCAGGGAGTGGTCCATGACGTGAATAATGCGCAAAACAGTTTCCATTCAATATTTCAGGTGGCGTCCCAGTATATCAGCCGGGTCCGGCGGTCTATTTTGCCCGGGCGGAATCGGACAGTGCGGTCCGCACAGCCGGCGCAAGCAATTCCGCCATTCGCGCCGCGCCCTCGTTGGTGAAGTGCGCATGGTCGGCGAAAAGCGCGGCCTGCCCCCCCAATCTGACGGCCGCGTCAATCAGCGCCACACCCTCAATCTGTGCCACGCTGCGCAATACTTCGTTGGCGCGCAACTCCAAATCGACAAAGCCGCTTTGCTGCATTTCAGGATACTGCTGCCGCCAGCCGGTCAACCATTCGCCGTCATCGTTTCGGGGCGGCCCGAAGCGATTGGCATGTGTCGCCAGTAACGGCGTCATTCCGGCCACCCGTGCCGCTTTAACGGCGCAGCGAAGGTCAACTTCAAAGGCCAAAAGGCTAGCATCATCAATCTTGGACATTGCTTCGCGGCCATGCATCTGCAAGCCGATTGACAATCTGCGGGCGGCGGTCAGCAGAGCCGGCGGCGCGGCTCGCTTTAACTGGTCCTTCAATTTGCCCACGGCGCGCGACTCGGGCCAGTTGGCCGGGGCAGGTGGTGCGACAATTGTCTCGCGACCGCAGTAAGGTCGTTGCACGCCGATGTAGTGGGTCGGTGTGGGATACATCACGACGACATCCGGCTTCAGGCGCTGCCCAAGTTCGCTTAGCAAGGTGATGCCCGATCCGACCCGCATGCCGGGTATGCCGGCATTGATCACTTCAACCCGTTCGCCGCCGCTGCCATTGAGCGCGTGTTCCAGCGCGCGGGGAAACTCCCTTCCGCTGTCCTCGTAGATGCCGAATGACTCCGAGGCACCGTAAACGACGACCCGGCGCACGCCGGCCGAAGGCAGCAGAGCCGGCCCGTTCAATCCGTCTGCATTGAGGCTCCAGCGCAGATAGCGTGCGTTGGGAACGCCGCGAACACCGCTTGCTGTCATTTGGAACATGCGATCAAAGTTGTAATTGCCACCAAGGGGCGCACCGTAGCGCAGCCAATCGTCCAGCCGCGCTGCACATTCCAGCGTGAGCAGTCCGACGAATGCCAGCCATGCCCACCCGGCCACGCTACGCATTGAAAATGCTTGTTGCGCCCGTGGCATGGCTAGAACTGGAAGTAGACAAACGCTTGGGGCGGTGCGCCCAGGAATACGACCGCATACACCATCAGGGAGTAGGAAATGGCGCGGGTCGTCGGGGAAAACGCCCTGATGCGCATGAATTCCAGGCGGCCGCTGTTGTATTGCAGAAGTTGTACGAGCACCAGTGGCGCCGTCAGAACCAACACTTGGCGAAGTTTGTCCGTCGGCAAGCCCTCGATCGGACTTAGTAACGCGAACGTCATATCCACGACCTGATTGAATGATGTCGCGCGAAACAGCAACCAACCGTAGCATGTCAACAAGAACATACCAGCGATGCGCAGCATGAGCCATGGTGCGTGCAATGGCCCGCCCGCCTTGACCGTGATCCGGTCCAAAACAGGCGTGGAAAGGCGGTGCCCGATCAGCAGGCCGCCATGATAAAAGCCCCATAGCACGAAGTTCCAGGCAGCGCCATGCCAGAGCCCGCCCAGAACCATTGTCAACATCAGGTTGCGATAGGTCCGAACTTCGCCACCCCTGTTACCGCCCAGGGAAATGTAAAGATAGTCGCGCAGCCACGACGACAGGCTGATGTGCCAGCGCTGCCAGAAGTCCGATGGGTTGGTGGCGAAATAGGGGAGATTGAAGTTCAACATGAACTCAAATCCCATCAGTTTTGCGACGCCGCGCGCGATATCCGTGTAGCCCGAAAAATCGCAGTAGATCTGAAATGCGAATGCGAGTACCGCGACGACCACTTCGCCCCCGCTCGCAGACGGCGCATTGAAAATCTGATTGACGATGGGGGCCAGACTGTCGGCGATGTAGACCTTCTTGACGTAGCCCCACATGATGAGGTGCAGGCC
>CAYSKY010000078.1:0-2578 GCA_964431425.1 uncultured Burkholderiales bacterium | reverse complement strand
CTTGCACCTGGACGAGCGTTGTTTGGCGGGGCTTCATGACTTGCGCAAGCAGGTTGGACGCACGCTGGATCGGTCCGGCCACAAGGTGCGGAAAAAACAACACCGCCAGGAAGAAGTCCCAGAAGGAGCGGGTCGCGTGCTGCTGGCCGCGGTACACATCAATTGTGTAGGACAAGGCCTGAAACGTGTAGAAGGAGATGCCTACCGGAAGAATGACTTGCAATACCGGCATTGACAGGTTGACGCCGAACGAGAGAAAGAGCGAGTGAAAGGTATCTATGAAAAAGTTGAAGTACTTGAAGAAACCGAGCAGTCCGAGATTTGTGATCAGGCTCAGGTAAAGGTATTTCTTTCTTTCAGCAAGAGGTGCGCCGCGTTCCAGCAGGCTGTCGATGCGATTGGCACAGAAGTAGTCGATGGTTGTGGAAAACAACAGTGGAAAAAGAAAACGCCAATCCCAACTTGCATAAAAGAAGCAACTGGCAAGAACCAGAAACGCATTTTGCGCGCGGTGGGGCAGCAGGTAGTAGCACGCGAGTACGACCGGCAGGAAGACCAGAAATTCGAGTGAGTTGAAAAGCATCCGGCGCCCGTCTAGCGATTTGCAGGATTAGAGGCGGCTGGCGTCCGGGCAGGCAAGCGCTTCTCCAGAAACTGCTTGAGAACTCGCGAGTAGCGCTGCTCGATCATCCCGTTAACGGCATAGGCCGCGGCGAGCATTGCGCCCAATGTGCTCCAAAACAGAACATGCCTGTTCAGGTAAGGGTAGCCAAGGTTGAGCATCATGTATCCGATGTACTGGTGCAGCAAATATAGCGGGTAAGTGAGGGCACCAACCGTTATCCAGTTTCGGCGGCCGATGCCGAAAGTTCGCCCTAGTGCAACCATCAACATGACCGCGAAGCAGCCGGTGACAATCAACCCTACGACCACCGGAGAAAACTCGCTGCCATAGAGGCGGGCGAGTTTTGGAAGAGGCGTGAGTGAGTGGATGAGGCCGATTATCCATGCCGCAGTCAGAAGCGCACCGCGCGCCAGAGTGACGCCGCTCGAGTGGATCAGGTAACACACCGCGCCGCCTACAAAATACGGTGCGCTGTCGGTGATAAGCCATTGGCGCAGGCGATCCACCGGATAGAAGTCAAGTATCGCCGCTGCGATGAGCCATGCTGCGAGGAACCACTCAACCCGGCCAAGCTGCCGGGTGAACAGCACGGCGGCAACCATTGCGTAGAAAGTGAGCTCCACCGCCAGAGACCAATAGACGCCGTCGATAGACGCAATGCCAGTGAATTCGTTGAGCATTGTGAGATTGACCAGGAACTGGCCGAGAGTCGCCTCGAATCGTCCGTTTCCCATGATCATGATTGCAAGGAACGTCAGCGTACAACAGGCCCAGTAGGCCGGATAAAGGCGAACTATTCGGGAAATGGTAAATTTTCGTAGCGAGCCGGACGAGGCGGTCATCAAGATGACGAAGCCACTTATCAAAAAAAACAACTCAACACCCAGATAGCCGTACTTGGCGATAGGCGCAAGTTCTGGATACGGCAAGTCTGAATAGCGTCCGTCAGCGTGCCCGCGAAAAGCGTAGTGAAAAAACACGACGACCAGCGCCGCGATGAACCTCAACAGGTCAATTTCGCCGACACGGGTTATCGAGTCCGCGCGAAGATTTGGCTCTACGATGCCCGTTGTTTGTGTCATGCGCCTTGTCGCGTTCGCGGATAAGCGCTTTGGTATTGAGAATATATGGGAGCACGCGATTGACGGACACACGCCGCCCGCAGCGCCAAACTTACACGCAAGTTGGCTCTCGTTGTACCTTGTACCGACGTTTGCAGCGCACGGGTGTTAGCGCTGCGGCTAGTTGCGCCCAATTTGCTGTCGATCCTCCTGGAAATGTCAACCAATGTGGGAGGGGGGCAGTTGCAGGGTGCGTTCGAGTGCTTCCGCGAATATTTCGACCGACCGTGCGCCATTCAATTGCCTGCCGTATTCTTCCCAGTTTTACGGGCGATTATACGGTGCACTTGCATGAAACAGACGTACCGCAATCGGATATCTCTCCCCTATAATCAGGCAGCAACTTATCCCAGCAAAGTGCATGAATAACCTAACAATGGATGCAACTTCGGTCGAAGAAAAAAGTGAAGTGCCGTGCATATGCCGGGGAGGTAACACTATTGTTTGCGCTTGCCGCAAATACGGACACTTCACGCCAGTATGGCCCCGGCAGATGCTGATAATTCTGGGGTGCACTGACGCGCGAACTGAGCGGGCGATATGACCAGGCACGCTGAGAAGAGAAACAAAATTGATGTGCACCTCATCCCGGCAAGCCCCCGATCCGGCGTACCGAGTTGGTGGAACCCTCTGTTCATGGAAGCGCCTAACGCAAGTATTTTCCTTTCCTCGGCCTGGATGCTTACCTGGTTGGAAGTCTATGGAGGTGATTTTGATGCATATTGGGTCTGTTGGCGGCTTGACGACCGTGTGGTTGGAGGATGCCTGATCACTTCTCGGCTTACCTGGAGCCGGTTGTTTCCCACTCGGTCGATTTTTTTCAATGCCACTG
>CAYSKY010000077.1:8685-10213 GCA_964431425.1 uncultured Burkholderiales bacterium | reverse complement strand
GTGTTCATCTGCCACCTGAAGCCCGGAATCTTCTTCAACGATGATCCGGCTTTCGGCGGCAAGAAGCGTGAATTGATCGCCGCCGACTACGCCTACAGCATCCGGCGCCTGTTCAACCCCAAGTACCGCTCCAGCCAGTTTTTCATGGTGGACGGCAAGATCGCCGGCGCCAATGCGCTGCGCGAGTCGGCGTCCAAGTCCGGCAAGTTTGATATGGACACCCCCATCGCCGGCCTGCAGGTGCTGGACCGCTACACCCTGCGCATCACCCTCACCGAACCAGACCTGAATTTCCTGCACGTGCTGGCGCAGCAGAACCTGGCGGCGGTGGCGCGCGAGGTGGTGGAGATGTACGGCGAGGACATACACCGCCACCCGGTCGGCACCGGCGCCTTTCGTATCGTCGAATGGAAGCAGGGGCAGCGCATGGTGTTCGAGCGCAACCCGAATTTCCATGGCGAGGTGTTTGCCGCGGATCCGGGTGCCGGCCCTGGTGCCGATCCCTATTCGCGTGAAATCGCGAAGCGTTTTGCCGGACGCCAGTTGCCGATGGTCGATCGCGTGGAACTCTATTCCACGGTGGAGAGCCAACCGCTGTGGCTCGCTTTCGTCAGCGGCGACCTGGACATTCTCAACAACATCCCGGTGGCCTACCGCCCCGGCGCCATCCCCAACAACCAGCTGGCGCCAAACCTTGCGCGCCAGAACATCCGCCTGCAGCACTACGCCTACCCGTCGGTATGGTTCACCAGCTTCAACATGAAAGACCCGGTGATCGGCGGCTACACCCCCGAGCGCATCGCCCTGCGGCGCGCCATCGCCATGGCGTTCGACCACCGTGCGTCCATCGACATCGCCATGTACGGCGGCGGATCGCCCGCCTACGGCGTGGTGCCGCCAGGCGTGGCCGGCCACGATCCAAACTTCCGGACCGATGTCTACAAGCTCGACCTGCCGCGCGCCCGTGCGCTGCTGGAAACCTGGGGCTACATCGATCGCGACGGCGATGGCTGGCGCGAAGACCCGCAAGGCCGCCCGCTGAAACTGGAAGTGTTGACCCAGCCGGAACCGCGCTTTGTGCCCTGGGACGAACTGATCATCAAGGCGCTCAACAACCTCGGCATCCGCAGCGACATCAAGAAAGTCCACGCCGCCGAGGCCATCCGCCTGCGGCAGGTGGCGCAGTATCAGGTTGCGCTGGATGCCTGGAACATGGACTTTCCTGACGGCGAGGACTTCTACATCATCCTCGCCGGTATCTCGGCGGGCTTCGCCAACGGCTCCCAGTTCGCGCTGCCGGCCTTCGACGCGCTGTTCGAAAAAAGCAAACGCCTGCGCGATTCGCCCGAACGCAACGCCATTTATCGCGAGATGGACCGGTTGGCATTTGCGTACATGCCGCAGATGACCCATCTGTTTTTGCAGCGCTCCGCGGTTTCACAACCGTGGGTGGTGGGGTATGTGCCGCATACGGTGCATGTGGAGCCGTGGAAGTATTTGGATGTGGAGTTGGAGGGGAGGGGTGGGA
>CAYSKY010000077.1:0-8675 GCA_964431425.1 uncultured Burkholderiales bacterium | reverse complement strand
TTCTATGTTTTTGGTTGGGTTGTGGGGGGGGGGGGGGGGGAAGTGAGGGGGTGGGTTGCGATGCTTGATTTTGGCGGTGGCTGCAACACTTCGCGAGTGGCTTCCCTCCCTTTAGAAAAGGGAGGAGCGATGACGTCGCGAGGGCCGCACCGCTCCAATTCCCAGCAATTCAATTCCCTACACCATCGCGCTAACCCGTTCCTCCAACGCCTCCCTGAACGCCGGATACATCCGCTGCAACTGCACCAACCGTTCCGTCACGCTCTCATCGCCTTCGCGACGTGAGGCTTCTTCAATCATCCGGCACACCGCGATCAGCGGCTGCGCGTTGAAGTTGGCGAACAGGCCGGCGAGGGCATGGGCGAGGCGCAGCAGTTTGGGGAGGTCGCGGGCTTGCCAGGCGGCGGACATGTCGGCCATCTGCAGGGGGGCGTGTTCGAGGAAGTGGTCGGCGATGAGGCTGATGACTTCCTGGTCGGCGTCATTGAGTGAGGCGGCGTAGTCGTAGGCCACCATCTGGCGGGTCTTGGTGCCGCCAGTGGAGACTTTCGGCCAGCGGCCGGAAAAGCTGGGCGCATCCTCCGCGTTACCGCTCGGGGTGGGGCAGTGGCGGGAGAGCATTTCGAACAGGACGTCTGCCTTGAAGGGCTTGGAGATGTAGTCGTCCATGCCGGATTCGATGCAGGCACGGCGGTCGTCCTCGCGGGCGTTGGCGGTCATGGCAATGATCGGTGTGCGCACGCCGGTGGCGGTCTCGCGTTCGCGGATGTTTTTGGCGGCAGTGATGCCATCCATGACCGGCATCTGCATATCCATGAGGATCACGTCGTAGCGATGCAGCGCATGGAACTCGAGCGCCTTGGAGCCGTCGCCGGCCACAGTGACGTCGTGGCCGCGGCGGGTGAGCAGCGTGCGTGCAAGCAGCTGGTTGACCGGGTTGTCCTCGACCAGCAGCACCTTGAGCAGGTTGGCCGTCGCCGGTTCGCCGTCGGTGGCGTGATGCGGGCCCGTGTGTTCCATATTGATGTCCGTTCCGTCTTCCAGTGGGAGCTTGAGATCCACGGTGAACGTGGATCCCTTGCCAGGTTCGCTTTGCAGTCCGATTCGGCCGCCCATCATGTCCACCAGGCGCCGGGTGATCGACAGCCCTAGGCCGGTGCCGCCGTATTTGCGGGTGGTCGAAACATCTTCCTGCGAGAACGCCTCGAAGATGGCCGCCTGCTTGTCCTTGGGACTACCGATGCCGGTGTCCGATACGCTGATGCGCACCAGCGCCATGTGGTCTTCCACGCTGATCATGTCGGTGCTGACCGAGACGCTGCCTTGCTTGGTGAACTTGATCGAGTTGCCCACCAGGTTGATGAGCACCTGCGAGATGCGTCCCGGGTCGCCGACGCCGAAAAGGGTCGGCGGCACGTTGTTCTGCACGTTGAACTGCAGGCCGTTTTGGGCCGCACGCAGCGCCAGCGGCTTGAGCGCATCGTGAATGGTCTTGTCGACATTGAAGGGGATGGCTTCGATGTCGAGTTTGCCGGCCTCGATCTTGGAGAAGTCCAGGATGTCGTTGATGATGGTGAGCAGCGCATTGGCCGAGTTTTGCACCACCTGCAGCTGCTCGCGCTGTACCGGGTCCAGCTCGGTTTCCAGCACCAGGTCGGTCATGCCGATGATGCCGTTCATGGGTGTGCGGATCTCGTGGCTCATGTTGGCCAGGAAATCGCTCTTGGCGGAGTTGGCGGCTTCGGCCGCCTCTTTCGCCTGCTGCATGGCCAGCTCGGCTTCCTTGCGGTTTGAAATATCAACCACGGTGGCAATCAGGCCGGTGACGTTGCCGTCCTTGTCCGATACCGTGGCCTTGCAGACCAGGGTTTCCAGCCAGCGGCCGTCGCCCACCCGCTGCCGTACTTCATAGGTGCGCGTGCCGGGATTGGCCAGCAGTTGCGCGTCCACCAGCCGGTGTTGGCGCGCGGCTTCGTCGTTGACGATGTCGTTGATCGTGACGCCGAACAGTTGCTCCGGAGTCCTGTTCATCAACTCGCAGTAGGCCCTGTTGACCCGCAGGTAATGGCCATCCACGCCCTTGTGGGCCACCGGCACCGGGATGGATTCAAACAGCGCATCCACCAGCTCGAGGTGCTCGCGCAGCAGTTCGGCCGCGGCGCGTTTTTCGGTCACGTCATTTAGCGTGCCGGCGAGGCCGCTCATGTTGCCTTCGCTGTCGGTCTCGATGCGCGCTTCCATTTGCAGCCAGCGGATGGCGCCGTCGCGGCGCACGTAGCGCAGCTCGCAGTCGGTGACCGACTGGTCGGTGGTGCGGTGCTCGTTGATGACCGTCAGCAGGGTGCGGCGTTCATCCTGCTCCAGGAACTCCGGAAAGCGCCAACCGATGGTGGTTTCCACCGGCAGCCCGGTGATGTTCTGCCAGGCCCGGTTGAGGAACGTAAAGCGCAGGCTGGCATCGGTGCGGAAAATGATTTCCCGCACGCTGTCCACCACGGTGCGGTACTGCCGCTCGCTGGATTCGATTTTTTGCGCCAGCATCTTGCGCTCGGTGATCTCGGTGCGGATCGACACATACTGCTCGGGCACACCGTGCTGGTTTTTCAGCGGCACGATGGTGGCGTCGGCCCAATAGTATTCGCCGGACTTCTTTTTATTGCGGATCTCGCCGTGCCAGACCATGCCGGCCTTGATCGAGTGCCACATGTTGTTGAAGAACGCCTTCGAGTGGTAGTCGGAGTTGATCATGTGGTGCGTCTTGCCGATCAGTTCATCGCGCGTGTAGCCGCTGATGTCGCAGAACTGGTCGTTGACGTACTGGATGACCCCCTTGGTGTCGGTGATGCTGACGATGGCGTGCTGGTCCAGTGCGAAGCGCTGGTTGATGAGTTCGATGTGGCTCTTCTGGTGCTGCTTGATGAGCGCCTGCAGCAATTGCGAGGCGCCCTCCAGGTCGCCCGCCTCGGGCATGGTGATGCCCTCGCTGCTGTGTACCATCAGCGCGGAGGCGGCATCCACCAGCGATTCCAGCACACGGTCGCGGCTGGCGACATCCTCGCGCATGCGCTCGTTGGCGGCATTGAGTTCGGCCGAGCTCAGCTCCAGGCTGCGGGTACGCAGGTCCAGGTCGCGATCGTACTGCTTGTAGGTGCTGTCGATGCGCTCGAGGAATGGCCCAAGGTTGGTCAGGAACTCGCGAAGCTCGGACCCCGCCGGCTGCGCTTCGCCCAACGCCTTGACGGAAGCCAGAAAGGCGTCCGGCGAGCCGTCCGCGACGCTGCCCGCGAATCGTTTGAGTTGCCGGACGAGCGTGCGGTGCATGGCGTGCCTACGCCTCCCGGATCCAGCTGATGGTCATGGTCTGGTTGTGCAGGCGGCAGCCGCCGTGTTCCGCGGTGCTGGAGATTTCGCCATTGGAGTAAAAGCCGGTAATGGCAGTGCCGGCGGCGCAAAGCTCGGCAACGGCTTCAACTTCTTCCTCCACCCGGTCGCCCATGATGATCTTGCGACCCACGCAGCTCACGAGTATGGCCAGCACGTCCTGTTCGTCCGCCGTCGAGCCCATGGCGATCCTGGCGGCGTTCTCGGCGCCGTCGATCAGTTTGTCGGTGCTTGAATGCATCAGCTTCAGGTAGCCATTGGGATCTATGTCGCCGGCCAGCGTGAGTGAGCCGCTCGCTTCGTCCACGGCCAGCACGGTGCGATACACCCCCAGCGGGTCGCGCTCGCTGCAGAGCATTTCAAACGGGAACAGCAGGCCCGCGCCGGGCAGCTGCTGCGCGTAATCGCCGAGGTAGCGCTTGTACACATCCAGCGCACGCTCGCCATCGAGTTCATAGAGGACGTTGTGGTCGGAGCGCGTAACCTTGCGGGCCGGGCCGAAGGGTGCCCAGCCGCCGTACGAGCCGCAGTCAAACTGCAGTGACTCGCCGTACAAACCCACCACCACCACGTGGTCGTCGCGTGAACCGGCCGGGCCGATGGTCCAGGTGCGCACAAACGCGCCGCCGTCGCCCGCGAGCCCGCCGGCGATCTTGACCGATGCCGGCAGCACCGACTGCAGGCCCGCCACCAGTGCGCTGCCGTTGATGGCAACGCCCGTGCCGAACACCAGCACCGCCGCCAGGCCTTCCGCCGGCAGCTGACGGGCCAGACGGGCACCGGCATCGTGCGAGTCGGTCATGGCGGTCAGTTCCGTTGATTCCGCAATGGCGCGGGTACTGTCGAATTTCACCGCGGTGATGCAGGCGCTGTTGTCGTACACACGGTCGCCAAGGATTTCCCCGGCGGTGGAGCAGCCGGCGATCACCGTGGCCGGAAATGCATCGCGCAATGCCCCGGCAAAGGCGGGATCGGAAAAATGCTTCACCGAGCCGAAAACCAACAACAAATCCGGCTGAAAAGCCGGATCGCGTTCTACAAATCGGTGGAGACTCGTTACAGCGCTGTCGGCCCCCTCCAAAACAACCTGCCGCGTTTTCATGCAGCCTCCTCAACTTCCAGCATTTCCGAGCTGTCCGGGTAACGTTTACGAATTTCGAGAATCTCCGGCCACGCGCCGAAGAACGCGTTGATGCACATCGGGCAGAAATGCGTTCCCGCATGGCTGAGCATGAATTTGCGTGCCGCTTCGGGCTGCCACATCTTTTTGTAGGGCCGGGTGGAGGTGAGGGCATCGAACACATCCGCCACCGCCACAATGCGGCCGGACAGCGGAATGTTTTCGCCCGTGAGCCCGCGCGGATAGCCCGTGCCGTCGTATTTTTCGTGATGCGAGCCGGCGATCTCCGAGGCCAGTTGCACCAGTTCCGATTCGCTGCCGCCCAGCAGACGTTCGCCGATCTCCGGGTGCCGGCGCATGAACACCAGCTCATCGTCGGTGAGGTAGCCGTGCTTCAAAAGAATGCTGTCGGGAATGCCGATCTTGCCCACGTCGTGCAGCGGCGAGGCCAGCAGCATCATTTCCTGGTAGTCGTCAGGCATCACCAGTTCCTTGGCGATGAGGGCCGAGTAGTGCGACATGCGCGTCACGTGCGCACCGGTTTCCGAATCGCGGTATTCCACCGCCTTGGAAAGCCGCAGGATCAGGTCGCGTTCACCCGCCACCAGTTTTTCAACGGCGTTCTCGACCTCGTATTGCAGCAGCATGGCGCGGTCGCGCAACATCTTCTGCGAACGGCGCAGCGCCAGCAGGTTGCGCACGCGGGTGCGGAACTCGATGGTGTCGATGGGCTTGGCGAGGAATTCGGTCGCGCCCAGCACCAGCGCTTCGCGGCGGATGTCTTTCTCGTTTTCGGTCGTGACCATCACGATGGGCACATCGGTGCGGCCCGGCATCGCGGTGAACTGGCGGATGAACTCGAGGCCGTTCACGTTCGGCATCATGTAGTCCACCAGCACCAGGTCCGGGATGTTGCAACTGCACCAGCCGAGCGCCTCGACCGGGTCTTCAAAGGCCACCGGCTTGGAGCCCGCGGCCGTCTGCGCCAGGGATGACAACAGCAACACATTCGTCGCGTTGTCATCGACGATTAAAACGGTCATGGAATCGGTGTGCATGGGGTGGCCTGCATGGTTGTTTGGAGGGGTTCCTCCCCCGCCAGGACTGGACAGTCCGGTTCTGGGGGGATGAGGTATACCGGCACCAGCAACAGCGAGAGAGTCGCCCCAGCCATGGTTACGGCAGGGCCACCGGATTCTTGAATTTACTTGTGGTTGTGACACCCTTTTTCACAATGGATGGTGATTCAGGGGCAGCGCGATATGAAATCGCCGTTGACTACGCAGGCTCGGTCGGCTTCAGGGTTCAGATGGACTGGCCGATAACTGATATGGGGTTCGCTGTCTGAGCGGTATGCCCGCACTTTGTGGTCAAACTCCAGCATTGGCGAGCCTTTCCGGGCGTTTTTGGCCTGGGAGGGGCGTGGGGGCTGGGGTTTGCGCTTTTTGCTTTGTGTGTTCTGCGTTGGGGGATGCCGTTTGGTTTCGGCTGAGAAATCCCCCTCAGTCCCCCTTTAGGAAAGGGGGAAGTGCCTAAGCCACCGGTTTCGCGCGAATGGGCGAACCGCGCATTTTTCATTGGAAGAAGCGCCTTGCCCATGCGAACTCGCCGAGCAATCACGGTGAGCCTCCCCCTTTTCTAAAGGGGGATTGAGGGGGATTTTCGGTTGTCGCATAACGCCAACCTCACCCGCGAATCACTCTCGCTGACGATTTCGTTGTGCTTGCGACTAAACAAGTTGAGGTGCATCCGAAAAGTACCTTACCGGGCAGAGGCCGGGCTCCAAGTTCTACCGCGGCAGAGAAGCAAGATTGGCCCCCTGCTTTCGCAGGGGAAGGGGAATGTCGCGACAGCATCGTTAGCTGCCGGATCAAAGAATGCCAATGGGCTCTCCGCAACCCCAAACACAAAACTACTTCATCACCCCCACCGGCACCACCCCCCGGCTGTCCGCAGGCGGGGGAATCCCCAGCACCTCACTCACAATCGGTGCCACATCAATGGCCCGAATGCGTGGTGCATTCACTCCTTTGCCAAACCGCGGGCCGCGGGCAATGAAGCTTGCCAGCATGTCATCGCGCGTCGGCAGGAAGCCATGCTCGCCTACCGGGGCGCGCTTGCGGGTGATGATCTCGGGCGCAGGGCGGTCGTTGGTGCTGTAGCCGGGGGCGAGGTCGTAGTAGAGGTCCGAGCCGGCTGGCCCACCAATGCCCAACTCCGGATGTGTTTCCGGGCGGAAGAACGCCGTGATCACCGGCTTGCCGGTTTCTGGATCGACAATCGCGGCCAGCGCTTTCTCGATCTCGTCCACCACGGCCTTGCGCTGTTCCGGCGGGACAATGCCGCCTTTCCAGTCGGTGGTGTTGACCATCACGCCGTACTTGTTGTTCACGGCGCGGGTCTCGCGCTGCGAAATGCGCTGGCGCTCGTCGTAGGCCAGCAGGCCCGCACGTTCCAGGGCGGTGTTGATGTGCACGTCCTTCGCCACGCCCGCCATGCCGTGGTCGCTGGTGAACACAATCGTGCCGTTGGGCCCCGCGATGTTATCCAGCAGGGCCACGCGTTGGTCGATGGCGGCATAGCCCCATTTGCGCAGTGCCATGAACTTCTCCACCATCTCGGCGCTCACGCCTGTGGTCTGCGGCGTGACCATGCCGTAGAAGGTGTGTTCCATTTCATCCGGGTAGGGCGAGTAATCGACGAGGAACTTGGGTCGGTACTTTTTCCACACCCAGCTGCTGTGGCGGTTGTACTGCCGCAGCACCAGTTCCATGCCTTCCAGATAACGTCGCTCGGCGGTGCCGTCGCCGCCCACATGAATCTGCGGGCCGAGGTTGCCGTCCTGATACATAAAGCCCGGGCCGTTGCCCACAAAGCCGCCCACGGCCTTCACCATCGTGTCCGACAGCGCATCGCCGTCGTGCACGCCGTCGTAATACGCCAGCGGATGCATTGATACCTGCATCAACACAAAATGGCTGGCGTCCGGCGTGAGTTCAAACAAGCGGAAGTAACCCACCGCGCGCGTGCCGTGGATGAACACCGGCAGCGCCGCGCTGAAGTGCCGCGCCAGCGCACGGCCGCGAGGCGGGGTCGATTCGGTGGGCACATGGGCCACGCGGGTGCGTGCCGCCATACCGGCGCCGGGTTCTGCCGCGATGATCATGGCGTTGTAACCGCGTGCCTTGCCCTGGTCCGCCACCAGCGCACCGTGCAGGGTCAGGTTCTGGATCTTCCATTTAAAGGTTTTCACCGGCAGCGCCGAGCGGGGCAGGGCGGGTTGCCAGATTGCAGCATCCTCGGCCTCGGTGCGCGGCGGGCGGATCACGCCGTAGGGCTCCAGCAGGCCGGTGGCGTAACCGGAAATCAGCACCGGCTGGTTGGCTTTCAGGTCACCCGTGCTGCGCGGCACGAACGGAAAATTCTGCGTGGCTTCATGCGCCACGGTGCGGATGCCGTTCTTGGAAGCCGTTACCCAGATCGGCTCGGCACTGGATTGCGTGGCAAAAAAGCCCGACTGCCGCTCCAGAAAGAAATGCTCGCTGCGCGGCAGCACCGGATTCATCTGCGTGACGATGCCCGATACATCACCCCAGGCACCCGTCCACAGCGCCGAGTGGCCGGCCGGGGTGACGCTTGGAAAGGCCTGGATGAGGCCGTCGGTCATTACGCCGCGCGCCACCACACGCTGCAGCGCTTTCAGTTCCCGCGCAGCCGGGTCGTCCAGCCAGATGCGGTGCGCAAGGCCATCGAGGCTGACCAGCACCACGGGGCCGGCGGGGGTTTTTTTGGCAGTGGGCTGCGGCGCCGGTTTGGCTGCAGGCACATCCGCCGCCGCAGACAGCGTCGCCCAGGCGGCCAGCAGCGCCCCGGCAAGGCAATGCGCAAGCGAAGGCCGGCGCGGTGCCGCCAGCGGGAAAGTGAGTGTCATGTGATCCGAAGGAAAGCTGTTACTGCAATCGCGGCGTTTGAAACGCTCTGCAGTGATTGTAACCGCCACCAGCGAGTCCCACGAACGGCATGGGTCAAGGCGCCAGTACCAGTTGCCATCGCAGTGCGCTGCCAATGAAGTGTAGAACGTATTTCTGCGGTGATTTCCGCCACTGCCGTGATCGGGGGATCGGGGTTTCTCCGAGCAAATCATGCCGTCCCCCAGTTGAAATACGCTACCCTG
>CAYSKY010000076.1:0-10288 GCA_964431425.1 uncultured Burkholderiales bacterium | reverse complement strand
CACTTGCCGGTGCTGCGCTACGTGACGCCGGCGGAGTTCGACATGTTTGCGGTGGAGGCGGAGAAGATGGGATTCAAGCACGCGGCGTGCGGACCGATGGTGCGGTCTTCGTATCATGCGGATCAGATGGCGCATGAGGCGGGGGTGTAGTAACTGGCCGGTTGCGTTCACTGCAATGCAATTGAAATGACTCATCTGGCCTAGTTGCTAACATTTTGTGCCGTAGGTAGAGTGAGGACTCCTCTTTCGCCGGTCGGCCCTAGGCTCCAAATCCCCCCGGTATTCGACTCAAACATGAAATGCAATTTTCTCGGGCGCATACGGGCTGCGCTGTCGATACTGGTTACCTTACTTGCGCACATCACCATTCAGGCTCTATGCCTGCCGTCGTTTGCATTTGCACAATCAAATGTCTTTTCAGCCAGTTGCTTCGGTTCAATTGGCGGCGCGATGGTCGCAACTAGCTACACCTCTTCCTCATGCAATGTACAACTGCCATCGGGTACGGCACCCATCGCAATCAGCGGAGGTGAGTACAGCATTTCCGGCGGGCTGTTCACATCAAACGCTGGTGTTGTCGCCACCGGCGATTCAGTACGCATACGCCTTTCGAGCGCCATAACAAGCAACACGCTGAGGCTTGCTACCTTGACGGCCGGAACCAGTGATTACAATTTTCGTGTCGGAACCGACGTTGGAATCAATCCCCAGCCAAACGACGCAAATATTTCGGTCGTGGTGGCCGTTCCTCACAACTTGGCGGCACCGGTCGGAGTAACGGCTCAATCACCTGCGACCATGCATCGCTTTGTATCAACCAAATCGTGGTTAAACGGAGACAACTCAAATACGATCACCATCATCGCCTTGGACGGCAACTCACCAACCTACAGTTTTCAGGTTCGAAATGCGACCCAGGGCGCGCGTCTTTCGACCGGCGTTTTTGTCCATGACATGAGCGCGGGGGCAATGCCGGCCAACTATCCCTTCGTCGTGGGCTATGGTGTACCAAATTGCGAAAGTAGGCCGGATTACGGGTATTTCGGTGCACAAGTAGTTGTCCACGAGGTCGAGTATCTTCCCGACAATACGCTGACCAAGCTCGCTCTAGATATTCGAAAGGAGTGCCCTTTTTTCCTTAGCCAAACTGCGGTTTATTACCACCGTATTCGCTTTAACTCCAACGTGCCGGTTGACTATGCACGTTCCCAACCCATTTCATTCGAGTTTGCGCCCAAGGTAAGAGTACAGCCCGGTGCAGTAGTCGAATCCGAAGCAGTAACTGTGGGCGGAATAAACACCAGCTCACCGATTTCGATTGTGTTCGGTGAATATTCTGTTGATGGCAACTCATACACAAGTCTGCCTGGCCAAATTCTTAACGGGCAGACGCTCAGGTTGCGTACGCAGGCGCCATTGGCCCCCGATACCCAGAAGGCGGCCTCAGTCAACGTTGGTGGATTCACCTCAAGATTTGAGGTGGGGTCTGCTCCCGCAGAGTTTCCCCAGCCCAGAGTTGACGAAAACCTAGCTGTTTTCTACGAGCAGGAACGCGCTACAGGAGTACTGCGACAGCGCGACGCACGCGATTTTTCTTACGGAAAACAAGGTTGTACCTACAGTTGCGGCGAGCGTAAGAATAGTCGATGCACTCGGAACACCAGATCAGTGGGGCGACCCTCCCAACTGGACGTTTAGCTTTTATCCTCGTACGGGCGAGAGCATATCGCCAGGTACCTTCTTCTTTACCCAATCTGCTCCAAATTCAGCTGGTCCAGCCTTCCTCACACAGTATTCGGCCGGCACCTCTCCGGGGTGCGGAGGTACGTACAGCCAGCTTTCACGCCAAGGCGTGATCCGCATCCATGAATATGCAGTTGATGCGCTTGGGAACATCAGTCGGCTGGCAGCAGACTTTTCAGAGACATGTTCCTCAAATGGGACGGACCCTCTTGCTGCGTCTATCACGGGGTTCATTCGAATTCACTCAGACTTTCCGATTTCACACCAAGTCAGCCAGCCCGTTCCCTTTACTTTCCCCACGGCGCTCCGTCGTGTACCAAACGCAGTTGTACTTTCAGATGAAATTGTGGTGAAGGGTTTTGGTCAAGCGTTAACCGTTTCCGTCGTCGGTGGCGAGTACAGCATTGACGGTGGGGCATTTACTGGGCAAGCCGGGACGATTTTGTCGGGACAGCGTCTACAGATGCGCGTCTTTGCGCCAGCAAGCTACAACTCGATAGTGGCATCGCGAATTACGATCGGGGACTATTGGACTGAGTTTAAGGTTGGCACCGAACCTGGATTGAGTTCGGCTGTTGGTGGCGCTCCGCTGGTGGTTTTGAGGAGCTACGGTGACCAACCGATTGCGGGGCCGCAAATTGTCGAGCTAACACCTGCTCTTTTGCATTCGATTGCGACTAATCTGTCTGGAAGCAATGCCAAGGTGATGGCTAGGGGCCCTGATGGTGGCAATCCCTACTGGGATTTTGGTTTTCAGTTTCCGTCAGGCCAAGCACCGTCGGTCGGCACGTTTCAATGGATGGACGTTTCGAAGATTTCGGGCGCCTCACCTGCATGCCAATCAACGCCAGACGCTCGCTCCAAGTTTCAAGTGAAAGAGGTCTCGGCAAGTGGCACTATCATCAACTCGCTGGCAATTGATTTTGAGTACTACTGCGACTCGCCCTCTGACGTGCTGATGGGCTTCATCCGAATTAACTCTGCTGTCCCGATCATCATGCCTGCGGACACCTTTCCGGCACCCTTCAGCATCGCTGCGAAGGTGGGCGTTGGGCGGGGCATCGCGATCATTTCCGATCCGGTACTGGTTTCCGGCTTCGATTCTGGCGTGCCCATTTCTATTGTCGGTGGTGAGTACAGCATCGGTGCGGGCCCTTTCACCTCTGCGCCTGGCACACTTTCGCCGGGGCAAACGGTTCGCGTGCGCGTCACCTCCTCGGCCGCCTTTTCCACTCAAACCTCTGCGGTGCTGAGCGTCGGCGACAAGTCGGCTACCTTTGCGGTGACCACCACCTACCTAGACAACTATCCTGACGCCTTGTATTTTCCGGACAAAATCAACGTCCGTCCGAACACCTATGTGCTTTCAGATGTGCTCACGATCGACAGTATCAACGTGCCGGTCAATGTCTTTCTTGACGCCCCCGGGGTCGGTGAATTTAGCATCGGTGGTCGCCCGTTTACCACGCAATTTTCGCAACTTCAGCCGGGCGAAACACTGCAACTCAGGTTACTGTCCAGCAACCTGTACAGCATGTCGACCGCGATGCAGGTGCGGGTCGGAACGGCATATGCCGTCTTCAATGTCGCGACGGGGCAGCAGGCATACAGCTTGAATCTGAAGGTCCACGGCAGTGGCAGTGTAACCATGTCACCGCCCGGCATTGAATGCACATCGTTGTGTTCCGCCAGCATCGATTGGAATGCCATGGTGACGCTGACAGCAAATCCCTCGCCTGGAAACGCATTTGTCGGTTGGAGCGGCGACGCGTGCGCCGGAACGGGTCCTTGCACCATTACCATTACCGGCGGATTGTCTGTCCACGCGACATTTGTGTCTCAAATTCCCAGTGCGCCTGCGATTGCACAAACGTTCAACGGCGCGGGATCGGTTGTTTTCAAATTGACACCGCCAGCCTATACGGGTGGACTGCCGATTACCCAGTACCAGGTATCCTGCAATTCGGGAGCGCTGTCGGGCAGCAGCCCGACCGGTTTGCTTACACTCGGCGGATTCACCACGGCTGGCTCATACACTTGCAGCGCGACAGCGACAAACTCGGCTGGAACCAGCCCTCCGTCTGCGAGCATGGTGGTCACTTATAGCGAAAATTTGGCAACCCAGCTGACGGGTATCTCGTCACGCCAAACACATGGAAACGTCGGTGACTTTGATCTGGCATTACCGATAGGGGCGGCGATTGGCGGGCCGATCATCATTGAGCCGCGCAGCCTGGTCGCGGGCGCAATGATTGTCTTTTCCTTCGATGTGCCGGTCGTTTCCGGGTCCGGCGCTTCGGCAACTGACGAGTCAGGCAATCCCGTTTCGGTTCAAAGCACGGTGGCGGTCGGCAATGAGTACCGTGTTCGGCTGGCTCCACTGCCTGACAAGAAGCGCGTCTCGGTTTCCGTGACTGGCATCAATGGAACCACTGACGCCACCACCGCATTGGGCCTGCTGGTTGGCGACGTAAACGGGTCTGCTGGTGTCTCACCAATCGACGCCTTGCAGATCAAGGGACGCTCCGGCCATGCGGTGTCGCGTGAAAACTTCCACTACGACATCAATCTTTCCGGCGTGATCGGGGCGGCCGACGTCACAGCGGCCAAACGTCGTGCGGGTAACTCGCTGCCCTGATTGTTGACTGCGCGCGGCGCGCTCTCCGATCGCCGCAAACATCTTCGCAAGAGCAATGACTGTCACCGTTGGCTCGACTCGCTTTGAGGGAGTTCGTACGTGGCCATCAAAGTGTTGCCACGACCGCAAATCTCTCCCGACCTCCCTTTAGGAAAGGGAGGGGTCACCACACCGCGGGGGGCGAGAAGCAGGTCTCAAGCCCCCGCCAACGCCTTCCTCTGCGCCACCCCCAGCTCCGCAATCCCCTTCTCCGCCAGCGCGATCAGCTTCTCCATATCCGCCTTCGAAAACGGCACACCCTCCGCCGTCCCCTGAATCTCGACAAACTTGCCCGCCCCGGTCATCACCACATTCATGTCCGTCTCGCAGGACGAGTCTTCGATGTAATCGAGGTCAAGCAGCGCGCCTTCTGATCCCATTCCCACCGAAACGGCAGCAATGGAATCAACAATCGGACTGGTTTTGAGCAGGCCCTTTTCCATCAGCACAGCCACGGCATCGCACAGTGCCACGTAGGCACCCGTGATGGACGCGCAGCGCGTGCCGCCGTCGGCTTGCAGCACATCGCAGTCGATGGTGATCTGACGCTCGCCGAGTACTTTCAGGTCGACTACGCACCGCAGCGAGCGGCCGATGAGGCGCTGGATTTCCTGGGTGCGGCCGGATTGTTTGCCGCGCGCAGCTTCGCGGTCGCCGCGGGTGTGGGTGGCGCGCGGCAACATGCCATATTCGGCGGTGACCCAACCTTCGCCGCTGCCTTTCTTGTGCGGCGGCACGCGCTCTTCCACGCTGGCGGTGCACAGCACCTTGGTGTCGCCCACGGCGATGAGCACCGAACCTTCTGCGTGCTTGGTGTAATGGCGGGTGATGGTGACGGGACGAAGCTGGTCGGCGGTGCGATTGTTCGAGCGGGGCATGGTGATCCGGGAGAGTTGGGGGGGAAACGCGGTACGACGAAAGGCCGTGGGAAGGCCTTACTTGCTGACCTTGCGGATGGCGTTCTGGATTTCGTCGATGGCCTTCTGGATGTCATCGTCGGAGATGTCGTCCTTGAAGGCCACCGCAGGCTGCGAGGTGTTGAGCGCGGACGTGGTGAAGCCCTGCATCGGCTCGGTCACGGTCACGGTGGCGGGCGGTTCGTCGTCTTCCTGCAGTTCCCAGGTCAGGCCGATCACCGACAGGTTGTCGGATTCGGCGCCAGCCTTGCGTTCGGCCTCGGTCATCAGCTTCGGCACCAGCGAGAGCAGGTCTTCGCGCGCCAGCTTGCCGGCGATGAAGTCGGCGTCCAGCGGCCCCCAGAAACCGTCGGTGGAGAGGAGGATTGTGTCGCCCACCCTCAGGTTCCACTCTTCCGAATGCGTGACCATCGGCGGCAGCACGCCGCCGAGGCAGTTGTAAATCTTGTTGCGGTCCGGATGCACGGCGGCCTGTGCCGGCGTGATGACGCCCGACTCGATGAGCTGCTGCACGCGGGAGTGGTCGACCGTAGCGGCGGCCAGCTGGCCGTCGCGTGCGACATAAAGGCGTGAATCACCCGAGTGTGCCCAGCAGGCCTTGCCATTTTGCACAATGCAGCCCACCACCGTGGTGCGCGGGCACTCCAGCATGTCGTGCTGGTCGGCAAACGCCACGATGGCGCGGTGCGCGGAATGGATAGCCGATTCCAGGAACTCGCGCGGCCGGCGCAGCGTGGTGCGCGCCTCCTGCTGGAAGCGGTTGGTCATGGTGTTGACGGCGATCTCGGCGGCGATTTCCCCGCGCGCGTGTCCGCCCATGCCGTCGGCGATCACCATCATCAGCACTTCTTTCGAGTACGAATAGGCAAGCCGGTCCTGGTTGACCTTGCGTCCGCCGATATGGCTGTCCTGGAAAATGGTGAATCTCAAGGCGGCCTCTAGAAGATTTTCCGGTTCAGCGTCTTTTTCAGACGGCCGGCGAGACTGTCATCCTCGGCGTCCACGGTTACCGCCTCGGGCGGCTCCTTCACATCCTTCATCAGCGCCTTCTGCAATTCAAACGCCGACTGCGGCCGCGCAAGGTGGTCGAGTTTCAGGCACCAGTCGATGATTTCATAGAACTCGTCGGAGTAATTGAGCCGCGTGAGTTCCCGTGCAGGGATCATCTGGTCGTCCTTGGCACGGTCGTTGGCCGGCTGCGGGTGCGTGCCGGTCACACAGGTATACATGGTGGCACCCACGGCATAGATGTCGGTCCAGGGCCCCATCTGGTCCAGGTTGCCGTATTGCTCGGTGGCGGCATAGCCGGCGGTATACATGGGCCGCAGCCGCGGCGCGTCGGAGGTCAGCGCCTGGCGGGCAGCGCCGAAATCGAGCAGCACCGGCTTGCCTTCCATGGTGATGTAAACGTTGGCAGGCTTGATGTCCAGGTGCAGCAGCTTGTTGGCGTGCACTTCCCGCAGGCCGTTGAGCAGGTGCGTAAACAGGCGGCGGATGAAGCTCTCGGAAAATTCGTTGCGATGGCGCTGAATGTGGAATTGCAGGGTGCGGCCGCGCACGTACTGCATCACCATGTAGACGGTTTCGTTGGCGCGGAAGAAGTTTTCCACGCCCACCACGTTTGGGTGCGAGATGGTCGCCAGCGACCGGCCTTCTTCAAAGAAGCACTTCAGGCCGTGGCGGAACACGGCCAGGTTCTCTTCCGAGTTGATCTTTACTTCCGCACCGTCGGCGCGGATGACCAGCGCCGCCGGCAGGTATTCCTTGATCGCCACCGGATTGCCGTTTTCGTCGCGCGCCAGATAGACGATCGAAAACCCGCCCGACGAAAGCAGTTTTTCGATGGTGTAATTGTTGAGCTGGTAGCCGTCGGGCAGCGGCTGGTTGGACTGTGACGCCATTGTGTGTACGGCGGGCCCAAAGCGCGGGCCGGGGAAGCGAAGCTATAATTGTCCCGTCTTGACTGGGGCTTGTAAAGGAAGTTCGCCACTCTGAATCCGGCGGTGCTTACCGCGATCAGGCGGGTCAACCGCTGTTGCTGCACCTGCCCCCGCCAGTAGTTCCCGCCGATCCCACCCCCGTTCACCGGGCACATCGGTTTTCAACCACCCACACTTCGACGACCCCCATGATCAAAAGCATGACCGGATTTGCCGCCGTCGCCGGAGAAGTGCCCGGTGGCCGCTTCGCCCTTGAGCTCAAGTCGGTAAACCACCGCTACCTCGAGTTCCAGACCCGCATGCCGGAAGACCTGCGCTCGCACGAACCGCAGATGCGCGAGCTGGTGGCCGCCGCCCTGTCGCGCGGCAAGGTGGATTGCCGTGTCACCTACACCGCGGTCGCCACCCGCGATTCGCTCAAGCCCAACGAAGACGCACTGACAGCGCTGGCGGAAACGCAAAAGCAGATCCTCGCCCGCTTTGACGCCACGCCGCTGTCGGTGTGGGAAGTAATGCACGCGCCCGGCGTGATGTCTGCGGAAGCACTCACTACCGACGCGGCCAAGGAAGTACTGCTGGCGCTGGTGAAAAAAGCGGTGGATGAACTCAACGCCACGCGGGAGCGCGAAGGCGTGAAGCTGGCCGCCCTGATCACCGAGCGGCTCGACCGCATCGAAGAACTGGTGAAGCAGGTCACGCCGTTCATCCCCGGCCTCGTCACCGCCTACCAGGACAAACTCAGCCAGAAACTGAACGAAGCCATGCTGGGTGCTGCCAGCGACGAGCGCGTCAAGCAGGAAGTGGTGCTGTTTGCGTCGCGTATCGACGTGGCCGAAGAGCTGAACCGCCTCAGCACCCATGTTTCCGAAGTACGCCGCGTGCTCAAGTCGGGCGGTGCGGTCGGCAAGCGGCTAGACTTCCTGATGCAGGAACTGAACCGCGAATCAAACACCCTGGGCTCGAAATCGGTGTCCACCGACACCACCAACGTATCGATCGAGCTCAAGGTGCTGATCGAGCAAATGCGCGAGCAAATCCAGAACATCGAATGAACGGCTGCCTGTACGTCATCGTCGCCCCGTCCGGCGCCGGAAAATCCACGCTGGTCAACGCGCTGCTGGAGCGCGAGCCCGACATCGGTCTGTCCATTTCCTACACCACCCGCGCACCGCGGCCGGGCGAGGAATCGGGCCGCGAATACTTCTTTGTCAGCCGCGAGGAATTTGCGGCCATGGTCGAGCGCGGCGAGTTTCTGGAACACGCCGAGGTGTATGGCAACTGGTATGGCACGTCCAAGAAGTGGATCGAGAAAACCCGTGCTGCCGGTTCGGATGTGCTGCTGGAGATCGATTGGCAGGGTGCACGCGCGGTGAAAGCCCTGTTTCCGGACATGAGCTTCATTTACATACTGCCCCCCTCCATCGAGGTGCTGCGGAAACGGCTGGTGAAGCGCGGCAAGGACTCCAAAGAGGTCATCGAGCGGCGTCTGGCAGAGGCCAACGAGGACCTTAAGCACGCCCATGAAGCCGATTATGTTATTATTAATGAAGACTTTAGCGTTGCTTTGCTGGATTTGCAGTCGGTTGTCCGCGCCCTGCGGCTGACCGCCCCCCGGCAGTTAAAGCTCCACCAGCACCTTTTTTCCTGAAACGTTTTTTGAACTCGAGAACACGTTCCACCTGACCTTCAGGGGGCGCGGTTGGTTTTCCCGATTTTTTCGGAGTACAGCATGGCTCGCATCACCGTGGATGACTGCATCAAACTGATCCCCAACCGTTTTGAACTGACCCTGGCTGCAACCACCCGCGCCCGCCAGCTGGCACTGGGTTCGGCACCGTATGTGGATGCCGGGAAAGACAAGCCTTGCGTGATTGCGCTTCGCGAAATCGCCGGCGGACACATCAACGCATCGATCCTGGTTCCGGTGCCGGTCGTTCCCACCGAGATGTAACCCCGGGCCAGGAGGCGGCTGAGACGACATGTCAGATCTCACCCCCTCCACCGGCCCCGCTCGTGCGCCGCGCACCGCGCGCGCCACACCCAAGAGCCCCCCGACCGTTCCACCCCTCTCCGCCGTCGCGGCCCCTGATGACGACCGCGCGGTCGCGTTGCGTGAACTGCTGGCCGGCTATCTAAAGCCCGCCGACCTCGAAAAAGTGGAGGCGGCGCTGGAAATGGCCACCACCGCCCACGAAGGGCAGGTGCGGCAATCCGGCGAGCCGTACATCACCCACCCGCTGGCCGTCGCCAAGATCCTCGCGCGCTGGCACCTCGATGCCCAGGCCCTCATCGCCGCCCTGCTGCACGATGTGGTGGAGGACACGCCCACCACCAAGGACGACATCGCCCGCCGCTTCGGCAAACAGGTTGCGGAACTGGTCGATGGTGTCTCCAAGCTCGACAAGCTGCAGTTCGCCACGCTGGAAGAAGCGCAGGCGGAGAACTTCCGCAAGATGTTGCTGGCCATGGCGCGCGATGTTCGCGTCATTCTCATCAAGCTCGCCGACCGCCTGCACAACATGCGCACGCTGGATGCCGTGCCGCAGGCCAAGCAGGAACGCGTAGCCCGCGAGACCCTGGAAATCTATTCGCCGATCGCCAACCGCCTCGGGTTGATCGGGCTCTACTACGAATTCGAGGACCTGGGATTCAAGTACCTGTACCCGAACCGCTTCTCGGTGCTGGAAAAAGCCGTGAAGGCCGCGCGCGGCAATCGCCGCGAAGTGGTCGGCAAGATTCTCGACGCCATCAAGGGCCGCCTCAAGGAATTCAAGGTCGAGGCCACCGTCACCGGCCGGGAAAAATACCTTTCCTCCATCTACAAGAAGATGCAGGAAAAGCACATCTCGTTTTCCGAGGTGCTGGACATCTACGGTTTTCGCATCGTGGTGAAGGATGTCGCCTCGTGCTACCTCGCGCTGGGCGCCTTGCACACGCTCTACAAGCCGTTTCCGGGCAAGTTCAAGGATTACATCGCCATCCCCAAGGCCAACGGCTACCAGTCCCTGCAC
>CAYSKY010000075.1:8788-10421 GCA_964431425.1 uncultured Burkholderiales bacterium | reverse complement strand
CGACAATCTTGTCCACGGCGGGAACCAGATTTGTGCCGAACGCAAGAGCGCCTATTGCCTGCGCGCCACCGATGCGGAAGACGCGGTCCACCCCGGCGAGCGCCGCGGCGGCCAGCACGGTTTCATTCAGTACGCCATCCGGTGTCGGCGTCACCATGATCAGTTCCGCAACACCAGCGACCTTGGCGGCCATGGCGTTCATGAGGACAGACGACGGGTAGGCCGCCTTGCCACCCGGGACATACAGTCCTGCACGGTCCAGCGGGGTGATCTGCTGTCCGAGTATCGTGCCGTCGGCCTCGGTGTATTGCCAAGACGGTTGGGTTTGATGCTGGTGGTAGCTGCGAATCCGTGCCGCCGCGAGCTCGAGCGCATCGCGGACAGGCCGCGCAATTTGGTCGAGGGCGCGGCGGAGCTCGGAAGATGGCACCTCCAGTTCATCAATACTGGACGGCGTCCACCGGTCGAAGCGTGTGGTGTACTCCAGCACCGCGGCATCGCCACGCGAGCGAATATTTCGCAGGATGTCACGGGCGGCATCTTCCACACCGGGATCCTGCGCCGACTCAAAGGCGAGCAGGTCGGCCAGATCGGCGTCGAAACTGGTGTCGGTGGAGTTAAGGGTCTTGATCAGGGGCATGTTCTTGGGCCAGGGCAAAACCCAGCCATTTGCGCGGCTCTTCAGGCACTTTCGGCCTGCGAGGCGCGCCAATGCTGGACTCTCAGGTAGGTTTCACGGCGGCGGAGAAGGCGTCGATCATGGGCTGGATGACGTCGTGCTTCAACTTGAGAGCGGCGCGATTGACGATCAGGCGGCTCGAAATCGGCAGGATATCCTCCACCGCAATCAGGTGGTTTGCCTTCAGGGTATTGCCGGTCGATACCAGGTCGACGATGGCGTCAGCGAGGCCGGTCAGGGGTGCGAGCTCCATCGACCCGTACAGCTTGATCAAGTTGACGTGCATGCCCTTGGCGGCAAAATGTTCGCGTGCGGTTTGCACATATTTGGTCGCGACATTGAGCCGCGCCCCGCGTTTGACCGCTGCTGCGTAATCAAAGCCGTCGCGGACAGCAACCATCATGCGACACCGGCCGATACCGAGGTCCAGCGGCTGGTAAAGGCCGGCACCGTCGTGTTCAAGCAGCACGTCCTTGCCAGCCACGCCCAGGTCGCCGGCCCCGTACTGCACGTAGGTCGGCACGTCGGAGGCGCGCACGATCACCAGCCGTACTCCCGGCCGGTTGGTGCCGATGATGAGTTTGCGCGACTTGTCCGGGTCATCGGTGGGCGTGATGCCGGCCGCCGCAAGCAGCGGCAGGGTTTCATCGAAAATCCGGCCCTTGGAAAGGGCGATCGTCAGTTCGGACATGCTTCAGGCCACGCGCTCGATCTGAGCGCCGAGTTGAGACAGCTTCTGCTCGATGCGCGCGTAACCACGGTCGAGGTGGTAAATCCGGTCGACGATGGTTTCGCCGCTGGCCACCAGGCCGGCGATGACCAGGCACGCAGAGGCGCGCAGGTCGGTGGCCATCACAGTGGCACCTGTCAGGTTGTCAACGCCGTGGACGATGGCGGTGTTGCCCTCGATATCGATCTTGGCGCCCAGCCGCACCAGTTCCTGCACGTGCATGA
>CAYSKY010000075.1:0-8778 GCA_964431425.1 uncultured Burkholderiales bacterium | reverse complement strand
TGAACTGCGCCTGCATGTCGGTCGGGAACGCCGGATAGGGCGCAGTACGCAGGTTGACCGCCTTCGGCCGGCCCTGCGCCGCAATGTCAATGGTATCCGTGCCCACGGTGATGGTTGCGCCCGCTTCGCGCAGCTTGTCGATCACGGCGTCCAGGGTGTTGCCCTGCGCGTGGGTCAGCCTGACTGCGCCCCCGGTGGCTGTGACAGCCACAAGAAAGGTACCGGTTTCGATGCGATCCGCCATGACGGCATGCTCGGCACCAGTCAACGCCGCAACACCTTCGACGGTGATGACATCGGATCCGTGCCCCTTGATCCTCGCGCCCATTTTGATGAGGCAATCCGCAAGATCGACCACCTCCGGCTCGCGCGCCGCGTTTTCCAGCACGGTGATTCCGTCTGCTAGGCAGGCCGCCATCATCAGGTTTTCCGTCCCGGTGACGGTGACGGTATCCATGAAAATACGGGCACCCTTGAGGCGTGAAGCGGAGGCAAGGATATAGCCGCCGTCGATGGTGATCTTCGCGCCCATCGCCTCTAGACCCTTGATGTGCAAATCCACGGGGCGCGCACCGATGGCACAGCCGCCCGGCAGCGAAACCTTGGCCTCGCCAAAGCGTGCGACCAGCGGTCCCAGGGCGAGTATCGACGCCCGCATGGTCTTGACCAGGTCGTAGGGTGCCACGGGGTTGTTCACACCGGCAGCATCGAGAATGACGGTCTCGCCATCTCGCTTGCAGGAGACACCCATCTGCTGCAGCAGCTTGAGCATGGTGCCGATATCGTTGAGCTCAGGAACGTTGTGCAGTGTCAATGGTGCCGGCGCCAGCAACGAGGCGCACAAAATCGGCAGTGCCGCATTTTTTGCACCGGAGATGCGAACTTCACCACGAAGCGGATGGCCGCCCCGGATCAATAACTTCTGCATGGCGGGGGATACCTTATTTGACGGGGTGATTCGCCCATTCGTCCGGCGTGAGCGTACGCATGGACAGGGCATGAATTTCTTCGCGCATGCGGGCGCCCAGCGTGCCGTACACGATCTGGTGCCGTTGAACGCGCGACTTTCCGGCAAAGGCCGTCGACACGATCACGGCCTGGAAATGCGCGCCATCCCCGTCAACTTCCAGATGCTGGCAGTCGAGGTTGGCGCGGATGTCGTTTTCGATCGAAAGTGGGGTGACCATGGGTGCCGTTGGGGGGGTGAGCGCGACTGTCGGCCCGATGACGGTTGTCGCGGGCTACTGCCTGAGCTTGTACCCCGATTTTAGCAAGTAAAGGGTGGCTGCCGAAAGGCAAAGGAATGCGCCGGCGGTGACCGACATCGACAGTACCAGCGAGACATCGGCTTTGCCGAAAAATCCGTAGCGGAAGCCGTCGATCATGTAAAAAAATGGATTCAGGTGTGACAGGCTCTGCCAGAAGGGCGGCAGCGAGTGAATCGAGTAGAACACACCCGACAGGAATGTGAGCGGCATGATGATGAAGTTTTGAAATGCGGCCAGCTGGTCGAATTTGTCTGCCCACAGGCCGGCAATGATTCCCAGCGCCGCCAGCATACCGCTGCCAAGAATGGCAAAGTAGGCGATCACCCAGGCGTCATGAACCGGAATGTGGGCGATGATGACACCTACCGCAAACACGCCCAATCCTACGGCTAATGCGCGAACCACGGCGGCGATGAGGTAGGCCCCGTAGAAATCCCAATGGCTGAGCGGTGGCAGCAAGATGAACAGGATGTTTCCGGTGATTTTCGACTGGATGAGCGATGAAGAGGTGTTGGCAAACGCGTTCTGCAGCATCGACATCATGGCAAGACCGGGGATGAGGAACTGCTCATAGGTCACGCCCGGAAACGCAGCGTTGCTGCCGGACATCACATGCGAAAAAATCATGATGTACAACATGGCGGTCAATACCGGCGCGGCGATGGTCTGGAAAGCGACTTTCCAGAATCGCAAAACTTCCTTCAGCAACAGGGTCTGAAAGCCGGTCATGTTGGGCGGTGCATCAGTTTGACGAAGACGTCTTCGAGATCCGGTTCGGTCACTTCCATATTGATAATGTGCGCGCCGGACGTTCGCAATGCAGCCAGTTTCTGCTCGACCTCAGCGTAATCCCTGATTTCGAAACAATGCCACGCGCCCTCCTGCCGCGTTCGCATCGGCAATAGTGCAGGCGGTAAATCTCCCTCGAGCACAACGCGCAACACGCGCTCCGAGAATGCGCTCAGCAGGTGCGCCGTGGTGTCCATCGCCACCACCTGCCCCTTTTTCATCATGGCGATGCGCGTGCAAAGCTGCTGGGCTTCTTCAAGGTAATGGGTGGTGAGCAGGATCGTACGGCCACTCTGGTTCAATTCGCGGATGAACTGCCACAAGGTCTGGCGCAGCTCCACGTCCACCCCGGCCGTCGGCTCATCGAGCACAATCACCGGTGGGCGGTGAACCAATGCCTGAGCGACCAGTACCCGCCGCTTCATGCCGCCGGAAAGCTGGCGCATGTTGTTGTCGGCTTTTTCCGTCAGAGACAGCTTGTGCAGCAATTCATCGATCCACCCATCCAATTGGGCACCGCGGGGGATGCCGAAATAGCCTGCCTGGAAGCGCAGGGTCTCACGCACGGAGAAAAACGGATCAAACACGATCTCCTGTGGCACGATGCCAAGCGCTTTGCGCGATGCCCGGTAATCAGCTGAAACATCGTTGCCCATCACCCGAAGGCGCCCCTGGTCGATGCGTGTCAATCCTGCGAGCGCGGAGATCAGGGTGGTCTTGCCGGCACCATTGGGGCCGAGCAGCGCGAAGAATTCGCCCTGTTCGACCTGCAGCGAGACGGCGTCGAGGGCCCGAACTTTGCCAAAATTTTTGGTGACGCCGGTTACATCAATGGCGGGAAGCATCAGGAAGGCGGGCGTTTCAGTTGGCTGTAATCAGGCCGCTAAGGCTTGGTGCAGTCCGGATTTTGGGAGGGGCAGTGGATCATGCGATCGACACCGTACAGATCTGCCAGGGACTGCAGCTTCTCGGGCAGGTGAATGTAGCGCAGCGCCTTGCCGAGGCGCTGCGATTCGCGCCGCCAGTGCAGCATCAGCGCGACGGCTGAGGAGTCAAATTCGCTGACGTGCGAAAAGTCAATCGCGAGACACTCCGGAAGTGTCTGCTGCGACGCATACTGCTTCGTCTCGGCGAGCAGCCTGGGCATGCTGGCCAGCGTGAGCGGACCCTCAAGCTGCAGTACTTCGCCGACAACAGTGCTGGCTGCATTCATGCGCGGAAATTACTTGGCGGCATTCTTGGCGTTGCGATCAACAAGCGACTTGACGAGTCCGTCAATGCCGGTTTTCTGGATCTCGGTATTGAACGAACTGCGGTAGTTGGTGACCAGCGATACACCGTCAATCAGCACGTCATAGACCTTCCAAGCGGCGCCGATCTTTTCGAGGCTGTAGTCGATCGGAATCGGTTGCCCGCCGGGCTGGTTGATGAGCGTCTTTACAACCACCTCTGTATCCGCGGCTGCAGCCTTGAGCGGTTTGACGTCGATGGTCTGGTTCCGGTACTGGGAAAGTGACGTGGAATAGGTGCGGATCAGCAGCGTGCGGAATTCATCGGTGAGGGCCTTCTTCTGGGCATCACTGGCGTCCCGCCAGTTGCGCCCCACCGCGAGTTGCGTCATCCGGCCGAAATTGAAGTACGGGAGTACTTTGTCTTCCGCCAGTTTCTCGATCTTTTTCTGGTTGCCGGCCTGCAGATCCTTGTCGGCCTTGATGGCGGCGAGGATTTCATTGGTGGTGCGCCGTACCATGTCGTCCGGCGCTTCCTGCGCGTGGACGGAAATTGCGAACGCTGCCAGTGCAGCAAGGAGAAAAATCGGAATTTGTTTCAGCATGTCAGTGGACTCGTTGGGAATATCGGATTTGGGAAACAGTCAACGTTTGTCGCTATCGCAGGTTTACGGCCTATTTCTTTTCAGCGGCTTTGTCGCCGCCGCCTTCCGCGGCTTTGCCGAACATGAACTGTCCAATCAGGCGCTCGAGCACGACCGCGGACTGGGTGAGCATGACCTTGTCACCGGCCTTGAGCAGCTTGTCGTCGCCGCCCGCCTCCAGGCCGATGTAAACCTCGCCGAGAAGGCCGGAAGTCAGGATGGATGCGCTTGTATCCTTGGGAAATTCAAAGCGCTTGTCCAGCGACAGAGTCACCGCCGCCTGAAAGGTTTTGTTGTCGAAATGAATTTCGGTAACGCGGCCCACCACCACCCCTGCGCTTTTCACGGGGGCCTTCAGCTTCAACCCGCCGATGTTCTCGAACCGTGCGGTGACGTCGTAGGTCTTCTGCGCGCGCTCGTCATTCAATCCGCCGACCTGCAAGGCAAGAAAAACCAGCGCCAGAAATCCGGCGATCAAGAAGGTTCCTACCCAGAAATCGTAAAGTTTGCGATCCATATGAGACCCTTTATCCTATGGTGCAGAGCGCAGCATGAATCCGGTAAGAACCAGATCCAGCGCAAGCACGCTGAGTGCTGCCGTCACCACCGTGCGGGTGGTTGCGGCGGAGACGCCTTCCGCGGTGGGTTCGGCGTCAAAACCTTCGAAAGTGGCGATGGTGGCGATGGCGACGCCGAATACGCATGACTTGATCACGCCGTTGAGGATGTCATAGCGCACATCAACCGCAGCCTGCATGTTCCCCCAAAACACGCCGGCATCAATGCCGATCAGCAGGTTGGACACGATGTAGGCACCCATCACGCCGGCGGTTGAAAACATTGCGGCAAGCAGGGGCATAGACAGGACACCCGCCCAAAATCGGGGGGCGACAACGCGTGCAACGGGGTCGATTGCCATCATGTCCATGGCTTTGAGCTGTTCAGTCGCCTTCATCAGGCCGATCTCCGCAGTGACGGCAGAGCCCGCGCGGCTGGCGAAGAGCAATGCCGAAACCACGGGGCCCAGCTCCCGCACCAATGAGAGGGCGGCGAGCACGCCCATCTGCTCCTGTGCGCCGTATTTCTGCAGGGTTTCGTACCCTTGCAAGCCCAGGACCATGCCAACGAACAGCCCCGAGACGAGGATGATGACCAGCGACATCACACCGGAAAAGTACACCTCGCGCATCGTCAGCCCGGGCCGGCGAAATGCCATCGAGGAATGCGTGAGCACCATGAATAGAAAGCGTACCCGTACGCCGCTGCGCCATACCGCGTCGATGGCCCGCGCACCCAGTGCGCTGATCGCCCGTTTCACGACGCTTTCCGATTCGCCTGCAGACCGAGGTCAGCGGCGTAGTTCTGGGATGGGTAGTGAAACGGCACTGGCCCGTCCAGTTCGGCATGCACAAACTGCTTGATGAACGGCTCCTCCGACCGGCGGATTTCGTCTGGTGTGCCGTGTCCTACAATCTGCCCATCCGCGATGAAGTAAAGATAATCGACAATCTGGAGAGATTCCACCACGTCGTGGGTCACCACGATCGAGGTGCTGCCGAGTGCGTCGTTCAGTTTGCGGATGGTCTGCCCGACGACGGCGAGCGAAATTGGATCGAGGCCGGCGAACGGCTCGTCGTACATCACCAGCATCGGATCCAAGGCTACGGCGCGCGCCAGCGCAACCCGCCTCGCCATTCCGCCGGAAAGTTCGTTGGGATACATGCTGGCGGTGCCGCGCAGACCCACCGTATGCAGCTTCATCAGTACCAGATCGTGGATCATGTCCTCGGGCAAGTCAGTGTTTTCCCGCAGCTGAAAGGCGACGTTGTCAAACACTGTCATGTCGGTAAACAGGGCGCCGAATTGGAAAAGCATGCTCATCTTGCGCCGCAGGGCGTACAGCCCCTCTTTATCCAGCTTGCCGACATCCTGCCCGGCCACCATTACACGCCCACTGGACGCCAGCAACTGCCCCCCTATCAGGCGCAGCAATGTGGTTTTGCCACAGCCGGACCCGCCCATAATTGCGACAAGCTTGCCCTTCGGCACGGCCAGGCTGATCCCCTTGAGGATGGCCCGCTTGCCGTAGGAGAAGTCTACGTTGTCGATCTCGACGAGATTGGTTGGAGTGGTAGTGGACAAGGCGCAGTAATAGTTGTTAAGTGCCGGCACCGCCGGTGTGCTGCCGAAAGCGGGGAAACGCCGATTTTAGCATTCACACCGGATGCGTCCGCCAGCTACCCTGGTGAACGGCAAGCTGCAACGGCGGGGAGGCACTGCGGGTAGGCCCACAAGCCTGTCAGACCGGTTGCTGGCGCCGGAGTTCGCGTAATGTGGCGGCGCGCACTATAAAATCGCCCAAGTGCGATCCGCCGATTGCATTCATCCAGCTAACAGGAAAGAGTCCAGCGTGGCAAAGAAGCCTGCATTGCTGATTGTCGATGACGATCCGTTGATCGGTGAAAGCCTATCTTTCGTCCTGTCCGCCGATTTCAACGTTGAAGTGCGGAACAACCGCTCGGACGCGGTGGCATTGCTGCGTGGGGGCGAGTTTCGACCCGCTCTCGCCCTGATTGACCTTGGCCTTCCGCCCATGGCGCACCTCCCGGACGAAGGGTTCAAGCTGGTGGGGGATCTGCTTTCCTGGTCGCAAAGCATCCGCATTCTTGTTCTCTCAGGGCAGAACGAAGAATCAAATGCCCGCCGCGCCCGTGCACTGGGCGCCGCAGACCTGGTGCCCAAGCCTTGCGATCCGGCCCACCTAAAGCAAATGCTTTTTGCTGCGCTGGAAGCCGGCGAGGTCGATGAGCTTGGTGACGATCCGGACACCGGCCCCGGCATCATTGGTGACAGCCCGCCAATGCGGCGTCTCAAGAGCCAGATCGACCTGTATTCATCTTCGGCGTTTCCGGCCCTTATTGAGGGCGAATCGGGCAGCGGCAAAGAGCGGGTCGCTGCGCTGCTACATCACCTGAGCCCGAGGGCGCCACTACCTTTCCTTGCGTTGAATTGTGCAGCTATCTCGGCCAACCTTGTTGAGACAACATTGTTTGGGTATGCAAAGGGTGCGTTTACCGGGGCTGCCGGCAATAAGGCCGGCTATTTTGAAGACGCAGGCGAGGGCACGTTGTTTCTGGATGAGATTGGCGAATTGCCGCTGGATCTTCAGCCCAAGCTGCTGCGCGTCCTGGAGAACGGCCAGTTTCAACGCGTCGGTGAAACCCAGACCCGCCAGGCCAAGGCGCGGATTGTCGCTGCGACCAACCGCGACCTGCGCGCCGAGGTCAAGGCGGGTCGTTTCCGGGCCGACCTCTATCACCGGCTTTCGGTATTTTCAATCAGCGTGCCGCCACTGCGTGAATTGGCTGAGGACAAACTGAAATTGCTGGACTTTTACAGGGCTTACTACGCGCGCCGCCACGGCACCCAACCGTTCCTGCTCGACGACGGCGCACGAACGACATGGCTCGAATATGTGTTCCCGGGCAACGTGCGGGAGCTGAAGAACATTGCCATACGACTCACGGCGAAATACGCGGGCTATCCGGTTTCGGCAGAGCAGTTGTCGCTCGAGTTTGAGGCATTGCCGGGGGGCACCGATATCGCAGACGGACCGCCGGCGCCGGCCGACGTGCGCAGGGAAATCGAGTCCAACCCTTCATTCAATCTGTCTGCATCGCTTGCAGCGGTGGAACTTCGTTACATCGATGCCGCGGTGGATATCGCCAGGGGCAACATGTCCCAGGCGGCGCGTTTGCTCGGTGTATCCCGGTCCACCCTTTACAGCCGCCTGGATGCCCTGCGACCCGGCGTGGGTCGCGACCGTGGCGATTCCGAGGACTAGTCGAAGCGGCGCGATGCTAAACTTTATGTCACGCCGAAATCGCGGAAGCAACAGAAATGACCATGTATCTTGAACATTTTGGGTTGAACGAAGCACCGTTCAAGATCACGCCGCATACGGAGTTTTTCTTCGCGGGTGCCAACCGCGGCGAGACCCTCGAGGCGTTGTTGTACGCGATTACCAGCGGCGAGGGCATGGTCAAGGTGACCGGCGAAGTGGGTGCTGGAAAGACCATGTTGTGCCGGGTGCTGATGGAGCGCCTGCCGGCGTCCGTCGAAATGATCTACCTTGCGGTGCCTTCGGTGTCTCGCGACGAAATACTGGCAACGATCGCCGGCGACCTCGGTATTGATCCGCAGGGCAGCACCACCACCAAGCTGATCCGCGCGCTTCAGACGCGCCTGATTGAGATCCACGCGGAAGGCAAGCAGGTGGTCGCGCTCATCGATGAAGCGCACGCCATGCCACTGGAGACGCTGGAGGAAATCCGGCTGTTGTCCAATCTGGAAACCAGCCACGACAAGCTGATGCAGATCGTGCTGTTCGGACAGCCGGAACTCGACCAACACTTGATGCTGCCGAATATGCGTCAGCTCAAGGAGCGCATCACGCATAGTTTCAATTTGCTGCCGCTGCCGCCGCGCGATATCAAGGACTACCTGAATTTCAGGTTGCGCGCCGCAGGCTACAAGGGACCCGACCTGTTCGCGGCGGAGGCGGTCAAGTTGATCGGCGAAGCGTCGGAAGGTCTGACCCGCCGCATCAACATTTACGCTGACAAAACTTTACTGGCGGCCTACGCTGCCGGAACTCACACGGTTACTGCGGACCACGTTCGCGCTGCCGTGAACGACACCCGGATTGTGCTGCCTGAGGCCGCGAAAAAGACCTCCGGTAACTGGGCGTGGGCGGCGGTGGTCGCGGCACTTGCCATCGGGTTTGTGGCCGGCCGCTATACGGCACCGGATGCGCCGCCCGCTTCACTGGCCATGGCGCCCACACCC
>CAYSKY010000074.1:0-10450 GCA_964431425.1 uncultured Burkholderiales bacterium | reverse complement strand
TGACGCACCGGGCAGAGTCCCTGCCAGATAATTTCTTCTCAATGGACAAGCAGTATCCTTGGGGCACCGCAAGGTTCGTAAAGCCGAACATGCTGCAAACAAAAGATGTCCACGTTGCATGGCTTGTGGACCTCGACCTCTATCTTTCCGCTCCAAGCGAAGCAGATTTGTTGCAAGCGTTGTCGCAACTTGAGCTGACCAACAAATGATTAGTGGAAACAGGTGAAAGGCCGGTGACAATTCCTACTTTAGGTCAATGTCCGTCTTTCAAGCGCCGTACTTACCGGGGCCTGTAGTCGCACTTATAAAGCAAGGTTTGCAGGATGCGAACTGTCGGAAGAATATTGTTCTGGTTTGGGATCTCTTTAATTGTGGGACCAATTGTCCTCGCCATATCCGTCTATTGCTTTGCCAATGTCTTTCCGAATGCAATCAATCCAACTTCCGTCCAAGGATTGTTGATGTACGTCGCCTTCGGTGCCCCGATCTACCTTGTTCCTGGCGGAATACTGGTCTGGGCCGGAAAGCAGCTTTTGACCGACTAGGCCCGGCCTGTTTGAGCAGGCCATATGAGTAATTCGTTCCCAATACCTAAACCTGAATGTCCGGGTTGTAGAAACCGGAACGTCCGCAACGCTTTGATTCCCACTCTCTGCATCCCCTCCTATAATCGGCCATGGTCAAACATGTCTTCATCTTCGGCCTGGTGGCCGGTGTGCTGATCGCCGGGTTGCGGCTCATCGAATATCGGTGGCTGGTGGTGGAGCATTCGGTAGAGATTTACGGTGGGCTGGTGGCTGCCGTGTTTGCCGCGCTGGGTATCTGGCTGGGGCTGCGGTTTACGCGCCGGGTCGAGACGGTGGTGGTACGGGAAATCCAGGTACCGACCCCGATGGATTTCGTACGCGACGACGCCAAAGTAGCGGCGCTTGGCATTACGCCGCGGGAGCTGGAGATCCTCGAACAAATTGCGGCGGGCCATTCCAACAAGGAAATTGCGGCGCGGTTGTTCGTGAGCGAAAACACCGTCAAGACCCATTCCAGCCGCGTGTTCGACAAGCTGGGTGCCCGCAGACGCACGCAGGCGGTCCAGCAGGCCAAGGACCGGCGCCTCATCCCCTGATTGTGGCGGCGCTGACTGCAACTTTCGGATGATTTCACGCCAAACTTCGCAAAATCATCCTTTCGGGTGACGCGCGTGCGGCGCCCAACCCCATAAATTCGGCCCTCCATCAACAAACCGGGAGTTGCCATGCGAAAAATTGTCCTGACCTTTGGCCTGATCGGCGGCGCCGTGCTGTCGGCCATGATGTTGCTCACCCTGCCGTTTGCCGACCAGATCGGCTTCGACAAGGGGGCCATCATCGGCTACACCACCATGGTGCTGGCCTTTCTGATGGTGTATTTCGGCGTGCGGTCCTACCGCGACAACGTGGCCGGCGGCAGTGTCACCTTCGGTCGCGCATTCCTGGTCGGGATCCTGATCACGTTTGTGACCAGCGCCTGCTACGTCGCCACCTGGGAGCTGATCTATTTCAAGATCACGCCGGACTTCAGCGACAAGTACGCGGCCTATGCCATGGACAAGGCGAAGAAAGCCGGTGCTTCGCCGGAGAAAATCGCCGCGCAGCAAAAGGAGTTCGACGAGTTCAAGGCCATGTATCAGAACCCGCTGATCAACAGTGCCATCACCTTCCTGGAGCCGCTGCCGGTGGGGATAGTGTTTACGCTGGTGTCGGCGATATTGCTGAGTCGGAAGCGCCGGGCGGGTGGGGTGGTGTCTGGTTAGTGGCTGCCCGCTAAAACGAAACGCGCGGTATCGTTTGAAACTGTCGGACTGCGGACTGACATGCGCCTGTTGTCACGGGGCTCGCAATTAGCAAGCTTCTAGCAGACCCTGAAGTAGTCCCTTCCCCGGCGAAGGCCGGGGGCCAAGTTCGTTTCCCAGCGAAAAGATTCAAATTGGACCCCGGCCTTCGCCGGGGAAGGAATACTGCCGCATCGGTGGATTGGCACTGGGCCCGCTGGCACAGGTGCAGAAATTGAAACGCAAGCATTGGCGCGGCTTTCCGGGCATTTTTGGCCTGGAGGCCGCGCCAATGCTGGAGTTTGGCACTTTTGTGCCGGGCAGGCTACTTCTTGTAAATGCCCAGCTGTTTGTACTTCTGCTCGTACTTTTCGTTGAGCTTGGTCTGCTTGTCGCTCAGTTCCAGTTCGCGGCCGGCGATGTAGATGCGCTCGACCCTGGTCTGGATCTCCAGCGGGTCGCCGTCGGTGACAATGAAGCTTGCCAGCTTGCCTTTTTCCAGTGAACCCAGCTTGTCGGCGGCGCCGATAATTTGCGCGGGATAGAGCGTGATGGCTTTGAGCGCTTCGTCGCGGGCGAGGCCATGTGCAGCGGCGGTGCCGGCTTCAAAGGGCAGGCTGCGCTCGGTGGCGGCTTCAAAGGTGCCGCCGCCGCGTGCAATGCAGAACTTCACGCCGGCTGCCGCCAGCTTGGCGGCCAGCGAGAACGGTGCGTCGACATCATCGCCACGCCGCAGCGGCAGGCGGTGGACGCCGGCGATCACCACCGGCACGTTGCGCTCGCGCAGCAGGTCGGTGATCAGCGCGGCATCCTGTCCGCCGACGATGGCGATCTTCACGCCGAAGCGCTGCGCAAAACCGAGGGCGTAACGCATTTGCGGGAGTTCGTCGGCATGCATGAACACCGTGCGCTGGCCGTTGATGACCGGGCGCATTGCTTCCCAGCGCACATCCGGTGCCAGCGACTCTCCGCTGGCCTGCGCCTTGACGTAGGCGGCGGCGGATTCGAACGCATCCTCCAGTGCCTTCAGCCGTTGCGCGGTGAGGCGCTGCATTTCTTCCAGGCGCGCGGCAGGCAGGGTGGGGTAGAGCGCGGCATTGAAGCGCATGCCGGGAAGGAACACATGCAGTCCCACCTCCGGCACGATGCCCATGTCTTCCCAGGTCCAGCCGTCCATCTGGATCAGCGCCGAGGTGCCGGCGATCAGTCCACCGACGTTGGCGCGCGGCACAGTCAGTGCGGCCAGCACGCCGTTGGCACGTGCGACCGGAATCAGTTCGCTGTCGGCGTTGATGGCCACCAGCGCGCGTGAGTTCGGATTGAGTGCGCCGGTTTCGGCCGAATCCACCGTGGCCCGCACGGATTGCACTTCCACCAGGCCCAGTGAGCTGTTGGCCGAAATGAAGCCGGGGTAGAGGTGCTTGCCCGCCAGCGACACCACGGTGGCGCCGGGCGAGTCGGGTACATCGGCTGCACTGCCGACGGCCACGATGCGGCCCTTGTCAAACAGCATGCGGCCGTTGCTGATCGTGGCGCCGCTCACGGTGTGAATGGTGGCACCGGTGATGAGGACGGGCTTTTGCTGCGGCGGGGGCGGGATGTTGGACGAGGCATGAGCGGTGAGGGAAGCCGACGCGAAAAGTGCGGCAAATGCCTTCAGCATCCCGCTGACCAAAAAATGGCCTGCCCCGGCGGAGGCCGGGGTCCAATCTGAATTCTTCATTTGCGAAGCCCAGTGCAATTGGGCCCCGGCCTTCGCCGGGGAGGGGAGAACTCGACTCCGTAGGTACTCACGTTTGCTTGCGGATTTCATCGTGCATCCTCCGTGCATTCATGCCAGTTGCCGCCGGTCCAGTATTCGCCGCGATAGGCGTTGTCCTGATGCATGGCGCGGTGCAGGGCCATGAAGGCCAGCACATCGGTGATGGTGGGCGGACCTGCGGGTGCGTCGCCGCCCGGCGCGCCGGGTGAGCCCGGGCGCCCCGGAGGAGCAGCAAGGCGCGCCAGCCGCACCGGCAGTGCCTTGGCCAGGAGGCGCTGGCGTTCGGCGTGCGCTTCGGCGCGCAGGCGCTTGTCGGTGTCGAGGTCGTAGTAACGCTGGCCTTCAATCCAGGTCTGTTCGGCACGTGCCTGCGGCGAGAGCGGGTTGGCATTCCAGATCACGAAATCCGCATCCTTGCCGACTTCCAGCGAGCCGACGCGGTTGTCGATGCGCAGTTGTTTGGCCGCGTTGTAGGTCACAAATTTCAGCGCCTCGGTTTCCGGCACGCCGCCATAGCGCACCGCCTTGCCGGCCTCGGTGTTGAGGCGCCGCGCGAGTTCATCGCTGTCGGAGTTGAAGGTGGTGAGCACACCGGCGTGGTACATCAGCGCGCCGTTGGTGGGGATGGCATCGACCACTTCCATTTTGTAGGCCCACCAGTCGGAGAACGTCGAGCCGCCCGCGCCAATGCTGGCGATGGCATCGGCCACCTTGTAGCCTTCCAGCACGTGTTGGAAGGTGCCGACGGTGAAGTCAAACTCTTTCGCGAGCCGGGCGAACATCAGGATCTCGTCGCCGCGGTACGAGTGGATGTGCACCACGCGTTTCTTTTCCAGAATTTCCACCAGCGTATCCAGCTGCAGGTCGCGTCGCGGTTCGGCCGTGCCCTTGGGCGCAGCCCGCCATGCGGACCATGCCTTCTGGTAGTGGCGCGCAGCGAGGAAGCTGTCGCGCAGCACCTGCTCCACGCCCATTCGCGTCTGCGGGTAGCGGGTGTTCTGGCCTTCCCAGTTGCTTTGCTTGACGTTCTCGCCAAGCGCAAATTTGATGCCGGGCATGGCGCCAGCGAATTTAAGGCCTTCGCCTTCCTCGCCCCAGCGCATCTTGATGGTCTGGCTCTGGCCGCCGATGGTGTTGGCGGAGCCGTGCAGGATGTTCGCCGCCGTCACGCCGCCTGCGAGTTCACGGTAGATATTGATGTCCGTACCATTGAGCACGTCGCCGATGCGCACTTCGGCGGTCACCGAACTGGAGCCTTCGTTGATGCCGTTGGCGATGGCCGTGTGCGAATGCGCGTCGATGATGCCGGGCGTGACGTGCTTGCCGGCGGCGTCGATTGTCATCGCGCCTTCGGGCGCGGCGATGCCCTTGCCGATGGCGACGATGCGGCCGTCTTTCACCAGCAGATCGGTGGATTGCAACTTGCCGGCGGCGGCGCTGGTCCAGACCGTGGCGTTCTTCACGAGGATCGCGGCGGGTTTCAGTGGCGCCCCGACACCGAAGGCACCTGCCGGATAGACGTTCGCGATGGTTACCGGCGCTTCGGGTTTTTCCGGGCTTGCTGGTTCGGTAAATGCCGCCGTGCGGGTGGCAGACCAGGGCGCGGAAGCCGCACCCGCGATCTGCAGGGACCCGCGCATTGCTTCACCCGCGCCTTCAGCGATCACTTGCTGACGTTCACCGGCGGCGTTGCGACCGCAGGGCAGGTTGACGATCACCTGGCGCCCGCGCACAGCCACCTCGCAGTTGCCGCCATCCATCGCCAGAGTCGGTCGCGCCCTGGTACCGGCGATGGACCATTCGCTGTTACGGCCGGCTTGCGTCACGTTCCATTTTCCTCGCGGATCGAAGCGATCGTGCGCCGGCGTGGTGTAAGGCTTGCCATCGACAAACGCGATTTCGATTTCGGCGCGTTCGTTGGTGAAGAGGTCGCCATTGGCCACCACGATGTTGGCCATGCGGCCGGGTTCCAGCGAGCCGATATGCTGCTGCGCGCCGACCAAGCGCGCGGGCGTGGTGGTCAGCGCTGCCAATGCCTGGTCGGCCGGCAGGCCGCGCTTCACGGCAAGGCGCAGCTGCGACCAGAACTCGCGCGCAGGCTCACGCATGCCGTTGGCGGTGATGGCGAAATCGACGCCGGTCTTGCTGAGCGTAGCCAGATTGGAGGGCGCCTTTTCCCAGTGCTGCAATTGTTCCAGCGGCACATCAATCGCGCTGTCGGGATTCTCCACTTCCGGCGGCGCCGGGAAATTCAGCGGTACGATCACCGGCAGGTTGGCGGCTTTCACCAACGCAGCGCGGCGGTATTCGTAACCGTTGCCCTGCGCCACCACTTTCAAGTTGAACTCGTCGCGGATCTTGGCGATGCGCGTGAAATCCTGTTCGCCCTCGGCGGCGTAAATGACCGGCTGCTTGCCGGCGAGTGCCGCCATCAGGGCATCCAGCGAGGCGTTGGGTTCGGGCCGCTCTGTGGACTTGCCCGACTGGTAGGCTTCGTTGGCGCTGCGATACCAGCGCGCGTCGTACAGCGACTGGCGCAGTAGCGCGATGGCGCCCATCATCGAACTCGGGTAGCTGCGAAAGCCGCGTTCGGTTTCGTTGGCCACCTGCAACGCGGCGCGCGGCGCGATCACCAGCGTCTTGGCGTCGCTGCTGTCGGCAAGATTCACCAGCGCGCTCTGCCCGCGCAGCACACCCGCGGCGGGCGCGGAAAGCACCGTGGTGAAGCCGAGCTCGCGTGCCGCCTTGATCTCGTCGGCCTTGGGTTCCAGTTGTGTGGCCACATCGAAGTCTGAACGGATCGAACGGTTCCACGCCGAGAGGCTGCGTGGCCCGGGTGCGGTTGGCTCCGGGCCGGTGGCCATGGGCGGGCCACCGAAGGTCATCGGCGCCGGTGTGCGTGCGCGTGCCGCCGCAGGTACGCCGATGCTGCTGGCCAGATCCACAAACCCTGCATACACGGTGCGGCCATTGAGCTTCCATTCGCGCGCCCCCTTGGGCACGGCCACGTCGGCGCCCACGGCCACCACGCGGCCATCGCGCATCACCAGCGTGCCGTTCTCGATGACCTTGCCGGGGGCGACCACGATGCGCGCACCAGTGAGCGCGTGCCAGCGAGGGGTGTTGTCACGCAGGCTTTCCACGCGATTGGTGCTGACCTGCGCGGACGCGGCGGCGGCAAGGCCTAGCGTGGCGAAGGCAAATGTGATCCTCATGCGACGACGCGATGTACGTGGCATGCTGCTCTCCTGTCGGGGTTGCGATACGCGCAGATATTCGCGCGATGTGGGGCGTGATGGGGGCGTGATGCGATGGTTGGGGCAAATCAAAAATAGACACGCGACTCTATCGCGGGAAGCCGACGGTCACAAGTAAAGGGCATTTTCGTTTGTAACAAGGGTTGAATCCATACCCGGATTGCGATTGTGAAATGAAAAAGGCCCGCAGTGTGCGGGCCTGTATTGCATGTCGCTGCGGTGCTGTGGTCAGGCAATCGCCCGATACGCCGGCAACGTGAGGAACTCTTCGTAGTTATCGTCCATGATGAGTTTTTCCAGCATTGCCGCGCCATCGGCATATTTGCCGGCGGCGTAGGCGGCATCACCAACAATCCCCGGCGTTTTCTTCAGTTCATCCGCGATGAGCGGCGACACCATTTCCTTGGTGACCTTGCGGCCGTCCGCCAGCACGCCCTTGGGTGAGCGAATCCACTGCCAAACCTGAGAGCGCGAAATTTCGGCGGTGGCGGCGTCTTCCATCAAATTGAAGATCGGCACGCAGCCGTTGCCCGCCAGCCAGGAGCCCACGTATTGGATGCCCACCTGGATGTTGTTGCGCAGGCCGGCTTCGGTGATGGGACCTTCCGGGCGGAAGTCGAGCAGGTCTTTGGCCGTGTAGGACACATCATCGGGCTGGCGCGAAATCTGGTTGGGGCCTGGCATGTGGGCGTCGAAGACTTCCTTGGCGACCCCGACCAGGCCCGGATGTGCAACCCAGGTGCCGTCGCAGCCATCGGTGACTTCGCGGATCTTGTCGGCGCGCACTTTTTCGAATGCGGCGGCGTTGGCAGCCTCGTCGTTCTTGATCGGGATCTGTGCGGCCATGCCGCCCATGGCAAAGGTGCCGCGCTTGTGGCAGGTCTTCACCAGCGTCAATGCATAGGCGCGCAGGAACGGCGAGAGCATGGTGACCGCTGCGCGGTCGGCCAGGCAGAAATCCTTGTTGAGGCGGAATTTCTTGATGGCCGAGAAGATGTAGTCCCAGCGGCCGATGTTGAGGCCGGCGCTGTGCTCGCGCAACTCATACAGGATCTCTTCCATTTCGAACGCGGCGACGATGGTCTCGATCAGGGCAGTCGCCTTGATGGAGCCCTGCGGCACGCCGAGCTGGTCTTGCGCCGACACAAAAATTTCGTTCCAGAGACGTGCCTCGAGGTGCGATTCCATCTTCGGCAGATACAGGTACACCGCGGAGCCGCGCGCCAGCAGCGTTTTGACGTTGTGGAAGAAGTACATTGCGAAATCAAAGATCGCACCCGATACCGGCTTGCCGTCGAGGGTGACGTGCTTCTCGTCCAGGTGCCAGCCGCGCGGGCGAGGGATCAGCACGGCGACTTTTTCGTTCAGCTTGTAGCTCTTGCCGTTTTGCTCAAGGGTGATGGTGCGCAGGTTGGCGTCGCGCAGGTTGATCTGGCCCTCGATCATGTTTTCCCAGGTCGGGCAATTCGCGTCCTCAAAGTCCGCAAGGAACGTGGACGCGCCGGAATTAAGGGCGTTGATCACCATCTTGCGATCGGTGGGGCCGGTTATTTCAACGCGGCGGTCCTGGAAGTCCGCGGGTACGCCGGACACCTTCCAGTCGCCTTCACGGATGTGCTTGGTCTCCGCGAGGAAATCCGGCAGTACGCCGGCATCGAACTGCTTCTGGCGGGTGTCGCGTGCGGCCAGCAAATTTTGCCGGGTGGGCTCAAATTTGCGCGCCAGCGTGACGAAAAAGTGCAAGGCCTCCGGACTCAGGATGGCTGCAAAGGATTCGCTGACGGGGGCGTGAATGGCAAGGCCGGCCGGCAGGTTGTGAATGGTGTCCATGGTGACTCCGTACAGGTGTTAACCGCATCGTGTGGCATTCATGCCAGCACAGGAAAAATCTGCTTTCGAATTTCCAACGAGTGTATTACGATACTTGGATAAAGATAATCGCCACTGTTTCATAAGCATTTATTACCTGACTGCGGCTGTGTGCGGGCGGGTGCGGATGAAAACTGGCGGCGGTATTGCAGGGATTGAGGGGCTTTTCGGAGAATGCAATGGACCATTTGAAAGCGCTGCAGACGTTTCTCGACGTCGCCAAGAGTGAAAGCCTGTCCGCCGTTGCGCGCGACGAGGGCGTGACCCCCGCCATGGTGGGTCGCCGCATCGACCAGCTGGAAGAACGGCTGGGCGTCAAACTGTTTAAACGCTCCACCCGTAAGATTACGCTCACGCCGGAGGGCGTGTCATTTCACGACGAAGTGCGCAATATTCTCAATGAGCTGCGCGCCGCCGAGGAATCGCTCACGGCCGGGGCGCGCAGTGCCACCGGGCGCCTGATCGTTTCAGCGCCCACGGCATTCGGCCGAAAACATATCGCGCCGCATCTGCCCGCGTTCGTGGCGGCGCATCCCAACCTGAACGTCACGCTGCACCTGTCCGAACGCATCGTGGATCTGAAGAACGAGCGGGTGGACCTGGCCATCCGCATCGCCGATCTCAAGAACGCCGACCTGATCGCCACCAAGCTGGCGCGCAATCACCGCGTGCTGGTGGCGTCGCCCGAGTATTTCCGGCGCCATGGAAAGCCGGCCGCACTGACCGACATCACGCGCCACAACTGCCTGGTCACCTCCACCGAGGAAGGCCTCAATGACAGCTGGTCGTTCCGTGACGGCACCCGCAACCTCAGCATCAAGGTCGCGGGGCACATGCACTGCAACGATGGCGAAGTGCTGACGCGCTGGGCGCTGGCGGGTCACGGCCTGGCGTGGCGCAGTTCCTGGGAAGTGGCCGAGGAAATTGAAAAGGGCCGGCTGGTGGAAGTGCTGGGCAAGTTTGCCGCGCCCGGTACCGACATCCATGCCGTGTATCCGGACCGCAAGTTCCTGCCGGCCAAGGTCAGGCTGTTCATCGATTTCCTGAAAAAGACCTTCGGCGATCCGCCTTACTGGGAAGTGATTCGCAAGTAGCGGCATTGCCGCACCGTTGCCATGACAGCGGCGGCCTGCGGGCCGCCGTTGTTTTTTTGAATAGGGCTGTCGCACTTTGCGCCTGCACGGCGTCCGATCTTCTGGAATTGCACATTTGGTGCGATGCAGGCCGCCGATGGTAGGCTGGCTGCCTTGACGGGGCAACAGGACACGCGTGGACTCAGCCGGTTCGATTACCCAATTGCTGGTGCAACTTCGCGAAGGTGGCGACGGCGCTGCCGCGCGCCTGTATGCCGCCCTTTATCCCGAGGTGAAGCGGCTGGCACGTTCGCGACTGTATGCCGCCGGTGGCGTGACCAGCTTGAACACCACCGCGCTGGTGAATGAGGGCTTTCTGCGCATGGCCGATCGAGAGGGCATGGCCGGTGAATCACGCGCACAGTTCTTTGCCTATGTGGGCAAGGTGCTGCGGTCCGTGGTGCTGGACCACCTCCGTGCGGAAAACACCGGCAAGCGCGGCGGCGAACAGGTGCACGTTACGCTCTCCCACGCCGAGTCGATTGCCGCTGCAGGCCGCGACAACTGGTTCCTGCTGGACCGCGCGCTGGAACAGCTGCGAACCATCGACGCAGCGCTCTATGAACTGGTGGAGTTGCGCTACTTTGTCGGCATGACCGTGGCCGACATTGCCGCCTTGCGC
>CAYSKY010000073.1:0-10500 GCA_964431425.1 uncultured Burkholderiales bacterium | reverse complement strand
GGCCGGCTGGCTGCGGATACGCCGGCAGGTCTCGAAGCCGTCCATTCCCGGCATCAAGGCATCGAGCAGGATGACGTCCGGCCGCTCGGCCTGCAGGCATGACAGCGCCTGCTCACCGCAATCCGCCTCGACAATCGCAAAGCCGCGCTCCTCAAGCGTCAGTACCGTGAGCAGACGCGCTTCATCGTTGTCGTCGACGACGAGTACTTTCGGGAGGGCTTGTACTTGATCCATCACTCCATCCGGTTCGGCAGATACGCTTCACAACAGGCTTCGCGGATGATTCCACCGCCGGTCCCGGGTGGGGACGGCATTGAATTCCGGTCCTGCAGGAGGTCATATCGGCAGAATTGATCACTTCTTGAATGGCGGAGGGAACATTCGGCGGCGGCCCTTGACCGGGGTTAAGGTGCGCTTGATCCCGCAGCGGCGGCGGCCAACGCACCGATTACTAAATGCCAAAACGCAAGCATTGGCGCGGCCTCCAGGCCATTTATGCCCGGAGAGCCGCGCCAATGCTGGAGTTTCTTATGTCAGTGCCGGGGCGATGCTCAGGGGATGTAGTCGAGCAGCGAGCTCTTTGCGATCTTGGCGTAGCTCTGCAACGCCGCCTGCAGCCCGGTCTGCGCGACCGTGAAGTCGCTTACCGTCTTGACGTAGTCGATGTCTTCAAGCGAAGCCAGGGTGCTGGTCATGTCGACGTCGCGGCTGGAACCGAGTGCGGCCAGCTTGTCGAGTTCGTTGAGCCGGGTGCCGGCCATGCCGCGCTGGTCGGAAATGTGGGAGATCGCCTGGTCCATGTTGGTGAGAGCCACCCGCAGGCCGTTGCTGATGCCGGTGGTGTTGCCGTTGGCCGGTGTCTCCAGCAGGGTGATGGCATTGGCAATGGTGGCGAAAAGATTCTGGTTGCCGCTGGGCACCACGGCGAACTTGTCGCCATTGGCCGGCGCACCGGAAATGCCCAGGCTCATGCCCGGCAGGTTGATGGCGGCCGGCGCCGTGTACGGCGTGCCCGTGCTCACCGCCGTGTTGGTGGTGGTGTCGATCACGTCATAGGTGGTAACGCCTCCGCCGACCTGGAAGCGCACTTCATAGTTGTCGCCGGTCAGTGCAGCGGCGTTGGTGACGCGTCCGCCGTCGATCAGACCGGTGCCGGTGTTGCCGGCGACGGCACTGGTGGCAAACACGCCGTTACCATTGGGGATGCGCATGAAGACATCGGCACCGTTGAAGGCGGTGGCCATGGTGCGGTTGGAGGATACGTTCACCGTCCGCGTGCTGTCGTCCGCGGCATAGTTGACGGCCAGGCCGTTCTGCACGAACGGCGGCGCGTCTTCACGGAATCCGCCGAACAGGTAGCCGCCCTGGCCGGTGGCGGTGTTGGCAAGGCCGATCAGCGTCGCCAGGCCCTCGCGCAACTGCCCGGCGATGGTCTTGCGGTCGGCGTCGGCATAGGTGCCGTTGCCCGCGCTTACCATCAGTTCGCGCAGCGATTGCAGGCTGTCGCCGACCGAGCCCAGCGTGGCCTCCGCGAAGGACAGATTCTGCTGTGCCATCTGGCGGTTCTGATCGAGCTGGCTGCTGGCCGACAGGTCGGAACGCAGCACCGCGGCGCCGGCGGCCGCAGCCGGGTCGTCGGCCAGCGATGTGATCCGCTTGCCGGTGCTGAGCTGGTTCTGGATGCGCGCGAGATCGAGCTGCTTGCTGCTGATCGTCGCGGCGGTGGTCTGGTACATCTGGGCGGTGGAGATTCGCATGGATCGATTTCCTATCGGCCGAGGTTCAGCAGGGCGTCAAACACGGTTTGTGCGGCGGCAATCACCTTCGCAGCAGCCTGGTATGCCTGCTGGTACTGCATCAGCTTGGTCGCCTCCTCGTCGAGGTTGACGCCGGAAAAGCTTTGTTCGGTGGCGATGGCATCGTCGCGCACCGCGCCCTGTACGCTGGCATCGAGCCGCGCCGTGCGTGCGTGGCCGCCGATGGACGCCAGCGTGGTGGCAAAACTTTGCGCCGGGGTCTGGCCGTCGACAATCTTGCCGCTGGCAAATCCGGCAAGGCTGAGGCCGTTGCGATTGTCACCGGCCACCACGCCGTTGGCGCCGATGGTGATAGTGTCGCCCGCGCGCGGCGTGCCGGAAAGCGTCAGGTTCCAGCCGTTGTAGCTGATCGGGGTGCCGGCGGTGTACGCCTGCCCGGTGGGGTTACCGGTGCCGGAACCCGTGACATTGAAGGTGCCGGCGGCGGTGAAGGTCAGTGTCACCGGCTGTGTGAGGTTGGCGTTGGGACTGGCGGCAAGGCCGAGGCTCTGCACTGTGACGTTGCCGGCGTTGCCCAGGGTGGCGGTGGCCGCAACCGGCAGCGCGAGCGCAATTTTGGATGGGTCCGTGAAAGCGGTGGCGATGCCGTTGGCGCGCGTCGACACGGGCTTCACGCTGAAGCTGTCGCCGGCGGCCATGGCACCCGAGGTGATGCCTACCGAGAAACCGTCGATGGTGGCCGGCAAGGAGGCAAACGAGGTTTGCAGGTTGTCGCTCAGGCGGGTGATCTGGTAATTGGTGCCGTCGTAATCCAGGCGATAGTCCGAGGCCTTGAGCGCCGATGCATCGGTGATGCCCACGTTGAGTGCCGCGTTGCCGGTGTTGGTGGGCAGTGCATAGGTGGTCGCCGCGGGCAGTGTGAACAGGTTGCCGCCGGCCACACCGGCCAGGTCGAGGCCGCGCTGGTGTTGCGCATTCAGGGGATCGGCCACCGCAATGGCCAGCCTTCCAAGTTCGGCTTCGGCGTCGGCCAGGTCGCGGTTGTGGATGTTCATGGCCGCGCCTATCTTGCCACCGAGTGCGGTGCCGTCGCTGCCGAGCTGGACATTGCCGCTGGGGGCCAGCAGCAGCAGGGAAATTTTGTTCGGGTCTGCCGGGTCGTTGCCGCCGGCCAGCGTGGAGACGCGGTCACCGACCACCAGCGGCTGGCCATTGCCCACCAGCAGGTTGAGCGCGCCGTCGCCCTGGTCCACCACGGTCACGCTGATTTCACCGGCGATCTGGCGGATCAGGTAATCGCGCTGGTCCATGAGGTCGTTGGGCGCCATGCCCGATGCCTGCGCCAGCGAGATACGGCCGTTCAACGCCGCCACCTGCTTGCCCATGTCGTTGATGTTTTTCAGCGACATCGACAGGTCGCGGGCGGCCGTGTCCTTGAGGATGTTGATGCCGTTGATGGTGTCCGAAAATCGCGCGGCGAGGTTGCCGGCATCGCTGAGGAAGGCGGCGCGGGCCGCCGTCGACGATGGCTGCGTGGTCATGTTCTGCAAACTGCCGAAGAACGTGTCCATTGCCGCGCCGATGCCGCTGGTCGCATCGCCCAGCAGGTTGTCCAGCCTGCCGAGGTAGGTGGACATCGTGCTGGCTTCGTTGGCGCGCGACTCCGCACGGTTGGCCTCGGTGGTGGCCAGCTCGCTGTAGGCGCGCGTCACGGTCGAGACACTGACGCCGTTGCCGGAGTAGCCGGCGCCGAACGTGGCCATCTGCTGCGTCTCCTGCCGCTTGTAACCGGGCGTGGAGACGTTGGCGATGTTATGTCCGGTGGTCTGGAGTGCCGTGTAGGCCGCGGTCAGTCCGCTTGCGCCAATCGATAATATTCCGCTTGCCATGTTGGGATCCTGTCGGGTTCGCTACTTTTCGTCGCATTCGGCAGTTAAACGGCAGAAACCGGGAAATCTTGAGGGTGGTGGGATTGAACTTCTGTTACATCCAGGCCTGCGGTCCGGCTGAAGGGTGCAAGTACCTGATTTGCCTGACCCTGGCGGACACGCCGCGCCTTTCCCGGCGCGCGGTTCAGACGAGTTTGTCGACCTTGATGGCATCCTTGATCACGCTGGCCAGCTTGAACGCGTAGGCCGGGTCGGTGGCATAGCCGGCGCGCTGCAGGCCCTGGGCGAAGGTGTCGATGCCCTGTTGCGCAGTTTTAATCACGCCGGCGTAGCGCGGGTTGTTGGCCATTACTTTGGCGTAGTCGGCAAAGCCCTCGGCGTACGACGCATAGGCGCGGAATTTCTCGACCACCTTGCGGGCCACGCCGTTCACGTACTCGGTGGTGGTGACGGCCACGGTGGGGCCGGTCCAGCCGCCGGTAGCCTTGATGCCGAACAGGTTGAAAGCGCTCTGGCCGTTGGTGTCGCGAATCTCATGCCGGCCCCAGCCTGATTCGAGGGCAGCCTGGCCGACCATGAAGGCGGCGGGTACGCCGGTTTTCTGTTCGGCTTCCTGCGCATGTTGCGAAACCCGGCTGACAAAGTCGCGCTTGAGTTCGGCCACGGTCATTTTCGAAAAGCGGCTGCGGTCCGATGCAACGGCGGCGGTGGCAACCGGGTTGGCTGTTGTACCCCCGCTGGTTGCGGCAGATTCGGCCATGTTGGCGGAAAGCCGCGGTCGCAGCGTGGGCATCGGGGCCGATTTCAGCGGCATGGCGCCGCTGGTGGCCGTACCGGTGGCCGACACGGTTGCGGCCAGGCGCATGGCGCGGGCGGCGGAGCTCTTTTGAACAGTACCCGTCGCGCTGGCGCCGGTCGTGCCTGCAGCAGATGTGTTGGCCGTGACAGCTTTCGCGTTGGTGGCGGCCGCGGCATTGGCACCCGCAGCATCGCCGGCAGGCTTCATGTTGCGGCTCAATTGTTTGACCAGCATGTCGGCCAGCCCGGTGCCTTGCCCGGCCAGCTTCTGCGTCAGTTGCTGATCCAGCATGGCGGTGTAAGTGTCGCCTGCTGAAGATGACAGCATGCCATCCTTGGGCAATGACTCGCGCATGTTCTTGAGCACCATGTTCATGAACAGCGCCTCGAACTGGGTCGCGGCCGCCTTGAGCGCCTGATCCGGATTGTCACGCGCCGTGCGCTTGAGTGAATCCAGCCCGCGGCTGTCGGCAGCCAGGCTGTTGGCAGGCGTGTTGGCCGGCAGGATCATCAGATGACTTCCAGCTCCGCGCGCAGTGCGCCGGAAACTTTCATGGCCTGAAGGATGGCAACCAGGTCCTGCGGTGTGGCACCGAGCGCATTGAGCGCCTTGACCACATCCGACAGCTTGGCGCCGGCGTCCATCACCACCAGGTTGCCGCCTTCCTGCTTCATCTGGATGTCGGCTTTCTCGCTGACCACGGTCTGCCCCTGGCTCAGTGGGGCAGGCTGGCTGATCACCGGGGTGGAATTGATCGTGACGGACAGATTGCCATGGGCCACGGCACAGCGCTCCAGCACCACCATCTGGTTCATCACCACCGAGCCGGTGCGTGCATTGATGATCACCTTGGCCGACGGTATGACCCGCTCGACATCGACGTTTTCGAGACGCGCCATGAAAGCCACGCGATCCTGCAGGATGGCCGGGCCGGTGACCTGCACCACGCGTCCGTCGAGGGCGGTTGCGGTGCCTGTACCGAAGGCGTTGTTGATGGCTTCCGACACCCGTTGGGCCGTGGAGAAATCGGTGCTTTGCAATTCCAGCGTGATGGCTTCACCCTGGGCGAACGGCGAACTGACCGCGCGCTCCACCGTGGCGCCTCCGGGAATGCGGCCGGCGCTCAGGTGGTTGACCTGCACGCTGCTCTTGCCGGCCGACGCGCCTGCGCCACCGACGATGATATTGCCCTGCGCCATGGCGTAGATCTGGCCGTCGGCACCCTTGAGCGGTGTGAACAGCAGTGTGCCGCCGCGCAGGCTCTTGGCGTTGCCCAGCGATGAGACCGTGATATCGAGCAACTGGCCGGGCTTGGCGAAGGCGGGCAGCGATGCCGTCACCATGACGGCCGCCACGTTCTTGAGCTGCAGGCTGGTGCCGGCCGGCAATTGCACGCCAAGCTGCGAAAGCATGTTGGTCAGGCTTTGAACAGTGAATGGTGTCTGGGTGGTCTGGTCGCCGCTGCCGTCCAGCCCCACCACAAGACAGTAGCCCATCAACTGGTTGGTGCGCACGCCCTGGATATTGGCCAGGTCGCGGATGCGCTCGGCATGTGCCGGCTGGAAGGTGCCGCACCAGGCGGCGGCGATCATCAGGATCGCGAACAGAAGCTGCTGGAATTTGAAGTCTTTCATGGTCGTTCCGATCGCTAAGTCACTAAGGCAGGAAGGTCATGAAGAAGCGTGACAGCCAGCCCATGCGCTGCGCTTCGTCGATGTAGCCCTTGCCGGTGTATTCGAGGCGGGCGTCGGCGACCTTGGTGGAGTCGACGATGTTGCCGGCCTGCAGCGTGACCGGGTTGATCACGCCCGAGAAGCGGATGAATTCGAGGTTGTGGTTGATGCCGATCTGCTTTTCACCGGTTACCTGCAGGTTGCCATTGGGCAATACGTTCACCACCGTGACGGTGATGGTGCCGGTGAAGGCATTTTCGTTGGCGGTGTCGCCCTTGCCCTCAAAGGAATTGGACGAGGAACCTGCGAGGGCGGCGCCCTGGATGAACTTGCCGGGAAGGCCGGTCACCGTGGGTACCGCGGCCTTCATCTCGTTGGTCTTGGAGGCGGTGGATGATGAGGTGCGTGATGCGGCATTCTTTTCATTGATGGCGATGGTGATGATGTCGCCGCGAAGCCGCGCGCGCGGATCCTCGAACAAGGGCCGGTGTCCGGCGGCCTGGAAGATGGCGCCGTCATTGGGCTTGGCCGGCACCGCAATCACTGGTTTGGCCGAAGTCGGTTCGACAATGCTGACGCGCGGTTCGATGTGAGAACAGGCGGCGGCCAACAGGGCAACGCCCGCCAGCAGGCTGCGCGTGGCGAGTTTGCCGGGGTCGGTGAAGAAGGTGTTCATGGTGGACCCGTATCAGTCAGGTGTTCACAACTGGGAGAGTTTCTGCAGCATCTGGTCGGAGGTCTGGATCGCCTTGGAGTTGATTTCATAGGCGCGCTGGGTCTGGATCATCGACACCAGTTCCTCGACCACATTGACGTTGGAAGTTTCCACAAAGCCCTGGTTGAGCAGGCCGAGTCCGTTGGTTCCCGGGGTGCCGGCGTTGGGCGTGCCCGAGGCCGCGGTTTCGGTGAACAGGTTCTGGCCAATGGCCTGCAGGCCGGCCGGATTGACGAAGTTCACCAGTTGCAGCGTGCCGACCTGGGTCGGCGCGGTGGTGCCGGCGGTGGCCACGGAAATCGTGCCGTCCTGACCGATGGTGATGGTCTGCGCGCCGGGTGGAATGGTGATTGCGGGCAGGATGGGAAAACCGTTGGAGGTCACCACCTGACCCTGCTGGTCCATGCGCAGGTTGCCGTCACGCGTATAGCCGGTGGTGCCGTCAGGCATCTGCACCTGCAGGAAGCCCTGGCCGTTGATGGCAATGTCGAGCGGGTTGCCGCTGGCCTGCAACGCGCCTTGTGAAAACACCTTGGCAGTGGCGACGGGACGCACACCGGTGCCTACCTGCAGGCCGGTGGGCAGCTGGGTCTGCTGTGAGGAGGCTGCGCCCGGCTGGCGGATGGTCTGGTACAGCAGGTCCTCGAACACAGCGCGTGAGCGCTTGAAGCCGGTGGTACCGACGTTGGCGAGGTTATTCGAGATGACGTCCATCTGCGTCTGCTGGGCGTCCATCCCGGTTTTTGAGATCCAAAGTGAGCGAATCATGTTCTACCTTTCCATTCGGTGGGCTGGTTGTCAGCCGGTATTTCAGCCATTGGCCGCGAGCAGCTTGTTGGCGTCGCGCGCATTCTGTTCGGCGGAACTCATCAGCCGCATCTGGGTTTCAAACTGCCGGGCCACGGCGATCATGCTGACCAGCGACTCCACCGGATTCACATTGCTGCCTTCGAGCACGCCGTCGACCAGCTTTACGGCGGCTTCCGCACCCGGCGTGCTGCCGTCGTTGGTACGGAACAGTCCGTCGCCGCCCTTGACCAGCGTGTTGGCCGGCGGATTGACCAGCCTGATCCGTCCCAGCACATTGATGCTTTTGTTGTCAGAGCCGGTGGCGGCGCTCACGGTGCCGTCGCGTCCGATGGTGAGCCTGGCGTTGGCGGGCACGGTGATCGGGCCGCCATCGCCCTGTACGGCATAGCCGGAGCGGGTGCGCAACAGGCCATCCGCGCCGACTTCAAGGGAACCGGCGCGGGTGTAGGCTTCGCCGCCGTCGCGCGACTCCACGGCGAGAAATCCTTCGCCCTCGATCGCCACATCCATGCCGTTGCCGGTTTGCTGCATCGGCCCGGGCGTGTTGTCGAAGCCGGGTGTGGACTCGGCAACGAAAACCCGGGTGCCCGGCCCCTGTCCCTGCACCGGGATCGCGCGGAACGCATCCAGGTCGGCACGAAAACCCGGTGTGTTTGCATTGGCCAGGTTGTGGGCGATCGTGTCCTGGCGCTGCAGCAACTGCTTGGCGCCGGCGGAGGCGAGGTAGGCGAGTCGGTCCATGGTGTGGTGGTGAGGTCAGGTTTCTGTGGGCGATGGCAACTACTTCAGATTGACGATGGTCTGCATCAACGCATCCTCAGTCTTGATCGTCTGGGCGTTGGCCTGGTACACACGCTGCGCGGTAATCATGTTCACCAGTTCTGCAGTCAGATCGACGTTGGCTTCTTCAACCGCGCCCGATTGCAGCAGGCCCAGGCTTCCGGACCCGGGTGCACTGACCAGCGGAAGGCCGCTCATTGAGGTCTCGGCCCACTGGTTGTCGCTCATGGGGGCGAGGCCTTGCGGGTTGGTGAAGGATGTCAGGGCGATCTGGCCCTGCGCCAGGGTCTGTCCGTTCGAGTAGCGGCCGATGATGGTGCCATCGGCGCCGATATTGAACCCGCTCAGTTTGCCGGCGGTGTAGCCGTTCTGGGTCAGATCATTCACGCCGAATGCCGTGCCGAACTGTGTCGTGCCGGTGAAGTCCAGCGCGACGGTCATCGGCGTGGTCGCACCGGTGGTGACCGGAATGCTCAGGTTGAACGGCAGTGTGGTGGCGGTGGTGTCCAGCGAGCCGTCGGTTTTGAAGTTGAGTGTGCCCACCGGCGCGGCACCGATCTGCGTGCCGTCGTTGGCGGCAAACACGCTGTAGGTATTCGCTGCGGTCTTCACGAAATAAAGGGACAGGGTGTGCGAATTGCCCAGGGTGTCGTAGGTCGACATGGACGTCGCGCCATGATACGTGGCGGCGTTGGTGATGTTGAAGCCGGCCGCCGTGAGCGCGGCCTTGCGCGAGTCAAGATTCAGGCCGGCCGTGGCTTCGGTGGAGGCCTTGGGTGACAGGTCTGTCTTGGAAATCTTCAGGTCGATCGGCGTGCCGGGCGTGACTGCGCCGGTGGCATCGGCCGCATAGCCGGTGACGTGCGCGCCGCCGCTGCTGACCACGTAGCCGTTGGAGTCCAGCTGGAACTGCCCGTTGCGGGAATAGGTGATGGCGCCGTTGGTGGAAAGGCGGAAAAAGCCATCGCCGTTGATTGCCACATCAAGCGGGTTGTTGGTGGTGGTGATGTTGCCTTGCGTAAACAACTGGGCCACCGATGCGATGCGGGCACCGATGCCGATGGAACCCGTGGCGCTGCCGGCGAGCGAGTTGGCATAGACGTCGGCAAATTGCGCGCGCGAGGCCTTGAAACCCACGGTACTCGCGTTGGCCACGTTGTTGCCGATGACTTCGAGATTGCGCGCCGCGCCATTCAGACCGCTGAGACCTTGTTGAAAACCCATGATGATTCCTTCCGTTGTCCGTGATTTGTTAGATGACCATGCGCACAGCGCTGTAGTTGACCGCGCCCAGCCCGTCGAGTGTGAGGCGCACGCCCTCGCTGGTGTTCGAGGTGCCGGTGACCAGCGCGGCCTGCAGCGCGGTGGCGCTGATGGCGGTGCTGCCGGCGTAGGCCTTCACTTCGAATGTGTAGTTGCCCGCCGCGGCGGTGCCGGCGTCGGCCTGGCCTTTCCAGGTGAAGGTGCCGGGGCCGGCGGGCTGCGCGCCCAGGTTGAGGGTGGTGACCAGCTTGCCGGTGGCATCCCTGACTTCGACCGTCACCTTGTCGGCGTCCTGGTTGAGATTGAACCCGCCCTTGGCGGCCAGACCGTCCGTGGCCTTGACCAGTACCAGCGACTTGCCGTCGACCAGCACCTGGTGGCCCGGCAAGGTGATGGCCTGGGCACTCTGAAACTGGTTGATCATGGAAAGCATGGAGGCATTCACCTGTGCAATGCCCTGCACCGTATTGATCTGCGCCATCTGGCTTGTGACCTGGGCGTTGTCGAGCGGATTCAGCGGATCCTGGTTTTTCATCTGCGCAATAAGCAGCTTGAGAAAGCGGTCCTCGGTGGCGTCCTTGCCGATGGTGGGGCCGCTGGTGGCGGTGGCGGCGGTTGCCGTTGCCGCGCCGGCGGATGTGATGGCGGATGTCATTCAGGGCTCCTTAGTTGCCGAGTTGCAGTGTTTTTTGAAGCAGGGACTTGGCGGTGTTCATGATCTCGACGTTGCTCTGGTAGGAGCGCGAGGCGGAAATCATGTTGACCATCTCGTCGACGGGATTGACGTTGGGCATCGACACATAGCCCTGTTCAT
>CAYSKY010000072.1:0-10511 GCA_964431425.1 uncultured Burkholderiales bacterium | reverse complement strand
ATGAACACTTTCTCGCGGTCGAATACATCGACTTCATCGCCGGTCACTTCGCCGTGCAGCAACAGCGGCATGCCCAGTTGCGCCATGACCTCGAACACGGCGTCGCACTTGCCGATGTCGGTTACGCCCGAGTCCGAATTGGTGGTGGCCCCGGCCGGGTAATACTTCACCGCTTTGACGATGCCGCTGGCATGCGCCGCGCGGATGTCGTCGGGCGACGTGTTGTCGGTGAGGTACAGCGTCATCAGCGGCTCGAACGCCGTGTCGGCGGGCACGGCGGCAAGGATGCGCTCGCGGTAGGCCAGCGCATCGGCCAGCTGCCGCACCGGCGGCTTCAGGTTTGGCATGATAATGGCGCGGGCAAATTGCCTTGCCGTGTGCGGCAGCACCGCTTTGAGCGCGTCGCCGTCGCGCACATGCAGGTGCCAGTCGTCGGGGCGGGTGATGGTGATTTCGTTCATGCCGACATTATAGGGAGGCCGGCGCCAGGGGACCGCAAGCAAGGACCTTACGTTCAGGACTCTGCCGTGCCGCCTTTGATGGCCAGCGCCATTTCATACACCTTGTTCTTCTTTTCACCGGTCAGTTTCACGGCCAGCGACACGGCCTGCTTGAGCGGCAATTCCCCGCATAACACTTCCAAGGTCCGCGCCAGCGCTTGATCCTGGGCCGTTTTGCCTTCGGAAGCCGCGTCAATACTGGTGTTTGGCAATATCAGCACGAACTCGCCGCGCCGGTGATTCTCATCGGCCTCCAGCCAGGCCACTGCTTCGGCGAGCGGCAGGCGCACGATGGACTCAAATTTTTTGGTGAGTTCGCGGCAGATGACGATCTCGCCGGCATCGCCAAACACCGCCTGCATGGCGGCGACGCTTTCGACCACGCGATGCGGCGACTCATAGAACACCAGCGGCAGTGCCGACGCACGGAAGCGCTCCAGCGCCTTGACACGATCGCCCTTGCCCACCGGCAGGAAGCCGTGAAATGCAAAGCCGTGCTCGCCCTCGCCGCTGGCCGACAGCGCGGCCACCAGCGCCGAGGCACCGGGCACAGGAATCACCCGGAAGCCGGCCGCCAGCACCGCTGCCACCACTTTGGCGCCCGGGTCGGAAACAGCGGGGGTGCCGGCGTCGGTGACCAGCGCCACGCTCTGGCCCTGCTGCAGCAGATTCACAATGCCGGCAGCGGCGTTGCGCTCGTTGTGTTCATGAACGGCGATGGTCCGTGTGCCGATGCCATAGTGCGAGAGCAGGCCGCGCGTGACGCGCGTGTCTTCCGCGGCGATGACGTTCACACACTTCAGTGTCTCCAGCGCACGCGCGGTGATGTCGCCCAGATTCCCGATGGGAGTGGCGACCACATATAATGCACACTCCATCGTGGCTTCGTGCCGGGACATCGCGATTCACTCTTCCTGTTGCGCCAATATGCGCGCCAATCGATTTTTAATGCGGGAACTCGTGTTGCCGGCGCTGGGCGCGATGGCGGCGGTCGCCATGCTGCTGACCGCACCGGCATTGTCGGCGCAAGGGGTGAATCCCGCAAGTTCGGCGCCGGTCAGGGATGCCAAATCCGACGCCAAACCGCCCGTGGCCGGCGCCATCCGCGCCGATGCCGTGCCCTCTGCGAAGGAAGAATCCAGGGCGCCGAGCGGGGAGACCAGGGACGCGAAGCCGGCCGACAAAGCCGCAGACAAACCCGGCGACAAAGCCGCCGATAAACCCGCAGACAAACCGGCCCCGCCGACGCCCCACATCGCGCTCATTTTGCCGCTGACCTCAAAATCATTCGGCAAGGTAGCGGACGCGGTAAAGCAGGGCTTCCTGGCGGGCGCCGCCGCGGAGGGCAAGAGCGCCCCACCGTTTCGCATTTACGAAGCCGCGGATGACACGTTGGCCCTGTCGGCGCAATACAAGAAGGCGGCGTCTGAACGTGCCACGCTGATCGTCGGTGGCATCACCCGCGACGGCGCCAACGTGATGGCGCGTGAGACCGGCTCGGTACCGACGCTCGCGCTCAACGCGCCTATTGCGCCCGACACGGATTTGCCGGAGCGCTTCTTCCATGTGTCGCTGAGCCTCGACTGGGAGGCGCGGCTATTGGCGCGCACGGTGATGCAGGACGGATTCAAGCGCATTGCCGTCATCGCCAGTACCTCGGCGCTGGCCAAGCGGGTGCAGGACAGTTTCGAGCGCGAATGGCTGCGTATCGGTGGTGAAATCGCAGTGCGCATCCCCTTCAATGCCGCGGTCGGTAGCGACTCGGCAGAGGGCCAGCGCATGACAGCGGCGATCGAAAAATCCGGCGCCGACGTCACCCTGCTGGCGGTGGACCTCAAGGTGGCGCGCTTTGCACGGCCCTACCTGCCACCGGGCATGCCGGTCTATGCGACTTCGATGACGATCGACCCGCGTGGAGACCAGGTGGAGAATCTCGACATCGACAGTGTGCGTTTCCTGGAAATGCCCTGGTTTGTGCAGCCGGATCACCCGGGGGTGATGGCCTACGGCAAGCCCGGCGAACCGATGCCCATCGACATCGAGCGCCTGTATGCACTGGGAATCGACGCCTGGCGGCTGGCACAGCTGATGGCAGCACAGGACAAGGCTACTCCTGCGCTGGATGGTGTCACCGGCCGCATCGCCCTCGAGGGCCGGCAGTTTGTGCGTACGCTCACGCCTGCCGAGATGCGGGACGGCCGTCCCACGCTTTCCGGCAAGCCGGCCGAATGAGTCTCTCGCAGTTGTTCACTCCGCGGCAACGCGGCGATGATGGCGAACGGATCGCCGAGCAGTATCTGGTCCGGCAGGGCTTGCGACTGGTGGAACGCAATTACCGCTGTCGTTTCGGCGAAGTGGACCTGATCATGCGGCACTGCGACACGCTGGTTTTTGTCGAAGTGCGTCTGCGCAAGGCGGCCGGCCGCGCCGGCGGCAATGACTTTGGCGGTGCGGCGGCCAGCATCACCGGTGCCAAGCAGAAACGGCTGATCGCCGCGGCGCAGCACTATCTGGCGGGCCTGCGGCAATTGCCGCCATGCCGGTTCGATGCCGTCCTGTTGAACCAAGTCTCCGAACAAGGCATCGAATGGATTCCGGACGCATTTGCCGCCGGCTAACCCTTAAAATAGCGTCATGAGCCCAGAACAACTCGCACAGCGCATTACTCGCAATTTCGACGACAGCATCGCTACCAAACAGCGTGTGCTGGCAGCACTGGTTCCCGAGGTGGCAAAGGCCTCGCTGGCCATGGTGGCCAGCCTCAAGGGCGGCGGCAAGATACTGTCCTGCGGCAACGGCGGCTCAGCAGGCGACGCGCAACATTTTGCCGCCGAACTGGTGGGCCGTTTCGAGCGCGAACGCGGAGAACTGGCTGCCGTCGCGCTGACCACCGACAGCTCCATTCTCACCGCGGTGGCCAACGACTATTCGTTCGATGAAATTTTCGCCAAGCAGGTGCGCGGCCTCGGCAAGCCGGGCGATGTGCTGTTCGCCATTTCCACCAGCGGCAATTCGAAGAACGTGATCGCCGCCATCGAGGCGGCCCACAAAAAACAAATGACCGTGGTGGCCATGACCGGCCACAACGGCGGAAAAATAGCGCCCATGCTGGCGGCCGGCGACGTGCTGCTCAACGTGGATTCGCAGGTCACCACGCGCATTCAGGAAGTTCACCTTTTGATGCTGCATTGCTTGTGCGATGCCATCGACAACCTTTTGTTCGGAGAGAAATGATGTCCATTCCCATGCGTACCCTCGGCTTGATCCTGCTCACCAGCGCCACCCTGCTGCTGCAGGGTTGCTTCACCCTCGCCGCCACCGGCATCGGCGCCACCGCGCTCGCGGTGGATGACCGCCGTCCCATCGGCATCCAGGTGGAGGACGAAAACGTCGAGTGGAAGGCCCGCAAGCTGCAACTTGAGAACTTCAAGGATGCCCACGTCAATTTCACGAGTTTCAACCTGCAGGTGCTGCTCACGGGAGAAGCCCCCAACGAGCAGATGAAGAAAGACCTCACGGAATCCATCGGCAAGATTCCCAGCGTGAAAACCGTCACCAACGAGCTGGCAGTGGCCGGTAACTCTTCCGTCGTGGCACGGAGCGGTGACACCCTGACCACGGCCAGCGTCAAAACGCGCTTCATCGGCAACAAGGCGTTTGCCGCCAATCACGTGAAGGTGGTTTCCGAGGGTGGCACGGTCTATCTGATGGGTCTGGTCACCAAAGAGGAAGGCGATGCCGCCGCCGATATCGCCCGCAACACCAGCGGCGTCTCGCGGGTCGTCAAGGTCTTCGAATACCTGGACCAGGTACCGAAACGCTGAGCGGACGCCTCGTGTCTGCGGTGACGCCGGATCAGCCGGCCATCGACGCCATCAAGGCGCGCATTGCCGCCGGCGACCTGGCTGCGGCGCGCGCCGCTTGCGAGCAATTCCTCGCCACCACCACCGATGCCGCGCGCCAATCGCCCGTGCGTGCGTGGCTGGGCGTGGTGGAACAGCGCTCCGGTGCGCTGCCCGCCGCGGTGGCGCAATACGAACTGGCCCTGCAGGCTGATTCGACCAACCCACGGCTCACGGTGCAACTGGGTCTCGCCCATTTCCAGCTTGGCAACGGCGATCGCGCCGAAGCACTTTACCGCGACGCCTTGCGGCTGCAGCCGGTATTTCCGCTGGCGTTGTACAACCTGGGCGTGCTGCTCTCCGAACGACGCGACTGGGATGGCGCGAAGCGCGCCTTTGAAGGCGCGCTGGGCCAGCAACCGCAGTTTCCCGAAGCCCTGGCCAACCTCGGCAACACGCTCGCCAAACTCAATGACCTCGACGGCGCCGCACGCCGCTACCAGCAGGCGCTGGCGCTCAATCCGCAGCTGGCCATCGCCCACCGCGGCATGGGCTTGCTTTACATGCGCCACCAGCAGCATGCGCCGGCCATCCGCTTTCTGGAGCAGGCCGTGCGGGCCGATCCGTCGATGCTCGACGCCTGGCTGGACCTGGCCGACTGCCTGCACAACGAAGGCGACGATGCGCGCGCGCTGCAGTGTGTGGATGAAGTACTCAAACGCGACCCGGCCAACGAGACCGCCCGCTTCGAGCGTGCCCTGTACGCCGGCGAACAACCCGAGACCGCACCGCCGGTCATGCTCGAGCGCCTGTACGATGGCATGGCCGGACACTTCGACGAACACCTGACCGGACGCCTGGGCTATCGCATCCCGACGCAATTGCTGGAAGAGTTGACCCCCTGGCTGCGTGACTTCCCCGCGCAGCATGGCTACGCGCCCGATGTGCTGGATCTGGGTTGCGGCACGGGGCTGTTCGGCGCCGCCGTGCGCCCGCATGCGGCCAAGCTCACTGGCATCGATCTTTCCAGCGGCATGCTGGACAAGGCGCGCGCGCGCAATGTTTACGACGTGCTGGAAGAAGGCGAGATCCTGTCATGGCTGGAGGCGCACCCGAAACCGTGCGATCTCATCACCGCCACCGACGTGCTGATCTACTTTGGCAGGCTCGATGCCCTGTTCACGCAGATCGCCTCACACCTGCCGGCGCACGGCTTGTTTGCGTTTTCCACCGAGTCACCGGCCGGCATGCAGGAGGACTTCCGGCTGCAATCCGAGGCGCGCTATTCACACAGCCCGGCCTACGTAGAGCGCGCCGCGACGGCGGCGGGTCTGGCCATCGACCGGCGCCTCGATGTGGTGGTGCGCACCGAGCGTGCGCAACCGGTGGCGGGACACCTCTACATTCTGCGCCGCGCCTGACCTAGGGTCAGCCGGCGCGCTTTTTCAGCCAGCGCATCAGCGCGCCGACCACCGGCAACTGTTCGTAGAGTTCGCCGGCGGCATCCCAGTAATCGCGGTGATAGTTCACGCGGCCATCGGCGGCAAAGCGGATGTGCGAAGCGCCATGGATACGTCTTGCCAGCCCGGGCTTGAGATCGCGGAGGCGAAAGTCGAAGTCCCAGATCAACATCACGCCATGCGGCTGCTCAATGGTCTCGACAATCGTGAAGCGCGGATCGATCAGTCGCACAAACATGTCCGCAAAGATGTGCTTGATGGGCGCGATGCCGGTGACTTCGTTGAACGGATCGCGGAAGTACGCATCCTCGGTGTACACCGTTGCAATCTCTTCCACGGAGGCCGGCGAAATGGTGTGCCAGTAATCAACAAGGCGCTTCAGGGCATCGCTATGCATGGCACGCCCCTCAAAGCTTGGTCGACCGGCGGATGGCCGGGAAGTACAGCGAGTACGGCAGGTGGCGCAGCGTCTTGAGCATGCGGGTGAAGGCCTTCGGAAAGTGGATTTCAAATTCGCCCTTGCCGAATCCCTTGATGATCTCCGCCGCCGCTTCTTCGGGTGTGATCAGGTAGGGCATCTCGAAATCATTCTTGTCCGTCATGGGCGTTTTGACAAAGCCCGGATTGATCACGTACACATCCAGCCCCTTGGGCTTGAGGTCGATGAACAGGGTTTCGGCCAGATTGATGAGCGCGGCCTTGGTGGGCCCGTACACCAGGCTCTTGGGCAGCCCGCGATAGCCGGCCACGCTGGAGACCAGCGCAATGCCGCCGGCCTTTGCCTGCATGAAGCGCGGAATGACGATGGACAAGCCGTTGAGGAACCCCTCCCAGTTGATGGTCACCATCTGTTTGGCGATCTTCAAATCCAGCTCCCAGGCGCGCATGGCGGTGTAGTCACCGGCCATGAACACCACAAGGTCGTATCCGCCCCATGCCTGAACCAGCGATTTTTCCGCCGATGCGATTGTCTCCACTTGGGTGATATCGAGCGGCAGCGCAAGCGCCGAATCGTTGCCCGACTTGTTGATGGTCTCGACCAGCGCCTTCAGTTTGTCGGCGCTGCGCGCAGACAGCGCCACCCGCGCCCCGCGCGCATGCAGTTGCATGGCCAGCGCGGCGCCGATGCCGGTCGAGGCACCAAGGATCCACACGCGTTTTTTGGACCAGTCGGTAATTTTCGGATTGAGCGACATTGTTACCTTTCACGCGGACCAGGTGCCCGCATCGAAACGACAAACTCCAGCATTGGCGCACTTTCCAGGCCTTTTTTGGCCTGTTGGCCGCGCCAGTGCTTGATCTTCCCTAAGGGCGCTTGCGAAAGAAAATGCTGATCTCGGCAAACTTCAAACCAAACTTCGACATGGTCGTGCGGTTGGCCAGCGTCTTGGCGTCGACCATCCACATCCAATCGTCCATGCTCATTTCGTAACCGCCCATGTCGGACGGCAGGCGCAAGGTGTAGCGCCATTGCAGCGTGTTGCCGGCGGCTTCGCCAATCGCCTCGCCCACCACGTCGCCGGCGGTTCCGACATAGTGGTCGCCCTGCTTGCGAATCTGCCACACGCGTTTTTCCGTCTTGCCGTCGGACCACTGGAACGATTCATCCAGCGTGCCTTCGGTACCGTTCCACTTGCAGTCGATCTCGACCACCATGCGCCGCAGCACCTTGCCCGAACTGTCCTGCACCATGCCCCAGCCGTCCACCTTGCCATTGAAGTAAGTGGACAGGTCCAGCTTCGGTGTTTCGGCGGCATAGTCCTGCAGCTTGACGCCGGCGCAGCCGGCAAGACACAGCGACAGCAAAAAGATGCAAATAGCTCTGATCATGACGGGGCTCGCGATGCAATGGGGGTGGGATGGAAAAATGGCGAGGTCGCCAGCGCGATCGCCGCCAGTGCCTTCAGCACACAGGGCAGCAGGGCATAGATGCCGGCCAGATACAGCAGCGCCTGCGGCGACGTGGTGACCTTGGACTGGTACCCAAGCATGGCCAGCGCGGGCAATGCGATACCGGCCGCCAGCGCAAGATTCATTTTGGTGACGAGATTCCATAAGCCGAAGTACGCGCCCTCATTGCGACCCAGGCCGCGACGCTCGTCATCGTCGATGACGTCGGCGAGGATGGATGGTGGCAGCGCCAGATCCGCGCCCAGCCCCAGGCCCGACAGCACACAAATGATCATGAACGGGATCGTGTCGCCCGCACCCAGCAGAAATGCCCAGACAAATGCGACGATCGACAACACCATCCCCGCAAACCATGCCCGCCCTTTGCCGATACGTGACGACAACCACACCCACAGCGGCATGCCCAGCGCACCCGCGGCAAAATAGGCGATGAGGAAGTGTGCCGACCAGTCGGGCCGCTGCACCACGTCCTCGATAAAGAACAACACCAGCGTGGCCGGAATGGACGCCGCGATGCCGTTGAACATGAATACCAGCAGCAGGCGGTTGAATAGCGTATTGCGAAACGGCTTGAGCATGGTGCGGAACGCATCCTGTCCCACCGCCTGGGTCCGGACCACGGCAACCGGCGAAAATTTGAGTGTCACCGCGAGCAGCACCAGCACCAGCGGCAGAAACAACCACGCAAAGGTGGCATAGCCCTCGCGCGGCCCCTGCGACCTGGCGAGGATGTCCGGCAGCGCCGCGGCCAGGAACACGCCAACCAGCCCAAGGCCTTCGCGGATCGAGGTCACCCGCGTACGCTCGACCGGGTGATCGGAAATCTCGGCGCCATAGGCCTGGTAGCTGATCTGCACCATGCTGAACGCGGTGTACACCAGCATCAGCATGGCAATGAACCACCAGGTGAGTCCGCCGGCATCCCATTGCGGCGGGCGGAACAATCCCAGCATGCCCAGCGCCAGGAACGGCACCCCCAGCGCCACCCAGAACATGCGTCCGGCACGGCTTTGCCGCGTGCGGTCGCTCCAGTAGCCGAGCAGCGGGTCCTGCACGGCATCGAAAATGCGTGCGGCCAGCAGCAATCCGCCGATGGCCGCAAGATTGAGGCCCATGACATCAGCATAGAACTTCGGCACATGCACGTAGATCGGCAGTGCCGCCATCGCCAGCGGAATCGACATCGCGCCATAGGCCGCAAGCCGCCAGGCGGGCAACGGGGTATAGGGAGCGTGCGCACCCACCGTGGGGGCCGGGGAGGTCAAGGGTCGTCCGGACTACTTCGCCTGCGCGCCAAGCAGCTTGCTGCGCACCGACGGGGCACTGGTCTTTTCGGACAACCAGATGTCGAAGAACGCTTTGGCAAACTCAGGGTCGGGAATGGCGGCGATCAGTTTCTCGCGGCCGTAGAAACGCGCTTCCTTGCCGGGGATGGAGACACCGATCAGCGCATCGCCCGCCTTCACGTCGGGGAATACCTTCGCCATTTCCTCGCCCCAGCGCTTGAGCTTGGCTTCGTCCTTGATGCCGATGCCGCGCATCTCGGTCACGCTGCGCTCGGCGATATCGCGCCCCTTCAGCGTCATGTCGTAAACCAGTTCCAGCGCGAATGGCTCGGCATGGGTGAAACGCTGCATGCCCGTCCAAAGGCGGATGTCGTACACCTTCATGCCGAAGAAGCGCATGGTGCCTTCCCCTTGCAACGTGAGGTTGGGGACGGCGCCGGCGGCGGGCGCGGCCAACGTCTGCGCATTTGCCGGTGGCAGGCAGCAGAACGCCAGCACCAGCACCATTGCCTTGAGTGCCACGATACAGGCGGCAGCCAACCGGATGCCCACCGGCGTGCTCATGCCGCCGGCCTTTGCAATTCAATCTGGATGACGTTGGTGCGTCCGGTACGGAATCCCGCCTCGCAATAGCAGAGGTAAAAGCGCCAGATCTGCAGGAACTTGTCGTCAAAGCCCAGCGGCTTGATGGCGGCCACTTTTTCATTGACGCGGTGCAGCCACCACCGCAGGGTCTCTGCATAGTCGATGCCGAATCGGTAAGGCTCACCGGCAGCGAGGCCTGCCTTGTTGGCATCGGCGATGAAGCGCGGAATGGGTGCCAGCATGCCGCCCGGGAAGATAAATTCGCGGATGAAGTCGGAGGTTTCGCGATAGCGCGGGAAGGCATCCTCGGCGATGGTGATGGCCTGGATCACGGCACGGCTGCCGGGCTTGAGACGCTCCCGCACGGTACGAAAGTAGGTGGGCCAGTAACGTTCACCGACTGCCTCGAACATCTCGATGGAGACGACGTGGTCAAACTGGCCGCGCACGTCGCGGTAATCGATGAGTTGCAGATCCACCAGCTTTTCGAGGCCCGCAGTGGCCATGCGTTGCTGTGCAAATGCGAGTTGCTGGGTAGATAGCGTGATGCCGGTCACGTGCACACCACGTGTTTTGGCGGCATGCTCGGCGAAGCCGCCCCAGCCGCAGCCGATCTCCAGGATCGTGTCGCCGGCCTTGGGGTTAAGCACCTGCAGGATGCGTTCGTACTTCGCAGTCTGCGCCTGTTCCATCGGCTGGCTGTTATCACCGTGAAACAGGGCGCTGGAGTAAGTCATCGTCCCGTCCAGCCACTCGCGATAGAAGTCGTTGGACAGGTCGTAGTGCGCCGAAATGTTCTTGCGCGCATTGGCACGGTGGTTATGCCGCAGCATGTGCTTGATGCGAAACAGCAGCGCGACCAGCGGCTTGCCGTAAAACACCTGCTCAAAAGCCGACTGGTTGACGGTGCACAGCATAAGGAACGCC
>CAYSKY010000071.1:5962-10527 GCA_964431425.1 uncultured Burkholderiales bacterium | reverse complement strand
ACACGACGCCGCTCGTTGGATCGAGTGTGAAGTTGGCTCCCAGCGGGCTGGCGCCAAAACTCGTGGGGGAATTGGTCGCCGTGATCTGGTAGTTGAACGGCGCATTGAACATTCCGGATGCGATCGCCGGGCTGGTGATGACGGGGATCGGCGGCGGATCCACCGTGATGCTGACGGTGCGTTTGTCGCCCTTGAGTACCGGCGTATTGCGGTAACCACGGTAGGTGAATGAATCAGGTCCGACGTAGCCCGGGTTGGGCGTATAGGTCACCTGCGTACCATTGAATACCGACAGCGTACCGTGCAGTGGCTGGTCCACCACTTCCACACCCTCGAAGGTCACGCTCGGCACCGTGAGGTGGCTAGCGACGTCCACCATCACCGGGGTGTTGAACGCGGTGCTGGCGGAAATTGCCGGCAGGAAGCCATCGATGTACTTGGCAATTTCGCCCAGTTCGTTGAGCGTCAACACCTGCACAGCCGTCTGGGCCAGCATGGTTTCCTGCACGGAACGAACGTAGTTGATGACAGTGCCGGTCTGGCCCGCCGCATTGAAACGTACACCGGCGGGCACCGCACCATGGCAGCCGGCGCAAACATCGGTCCAGAGATTTGTGCCGGAGGCGAGGAACGGCATGGCGATCAGCGTATTGGAGGCCGCACTGTTGCCGGCCGCATTGACCGCGACCACGCCGCAGGTGTAAGTGACGCCGTTGGTCAATTGCGTCACCGTCAGTGGTGAAGCCGGCCCGACGGCATTGCGGTTGGGCTGGCCCGTGGCGACGCAGACAGCGGCGTAGTTCGTGATTGGGCTACCGCCGCTGCTGGTCGGCGCATCAAAGTCGATGATGACCTGGGAGTCGCTGGGCGTGATTTGAGTGGCGACCGGGGCACCTGGCACTGAAGCAGCGATGATGAGAGAGCGCTGCACGGGTGCCGCCGCACTGTAATTGCTGTCGCCGGCCTGATTGGCCAGCAGTGTACAAAGCCCCGCTGCAACCTTGGTCACTGTTGTCCCGCTGACCGTGCAGACCGCCGGGGTGATCGAACTGTAGACGACCGGGTTACCGGACGCACCACCTGTCGCCAGCGGGCTGATCGCAAATGTGCCACCTGAGCCAAACGCGATGCCGGATTGTGCCCCCCAGGAAATAACCTGGTTTGCCTGGGTGATGCTGATGTCCTGGGACGCTTGGTCGGCCGCCTCGTAAAACTCGCTGCCTTTTTGCGTGGCGGTGATGGTGCAGATGCCAACGGCAAGAATGCCGATCTGGCCGCTCACTTTATCCACCACCGTGCAAATGTCCGGAGTCGTTGACGAATAGGCAACCTGCAGGCCGGATGACGCAGTTGCCAGCGGACTGACGAAGAACGTGCCGCCGGCGCTGTAAGTCTGGCTGGTTTGGGCGGGGAATCTGATGGTCTGGGCGCCGAGGATGATGGTCACAAGGGTTTTGTCTGATCCCACCGGGTTGTAGTCCGCATTGCCCGCCTGCGATGCAACCAGCGAGCAGTCACCCAGCTGCAGGGTGGTGAACGTTGATCCGGATACCGAACAGATCGCAGGTTCGGTCGTGTCAAACGTTACCGGTGCCAGCGTCGCCGTCGCGGATAGCGGGATTGGCGTTGGACTGAATCCTTGCGGGCTAGCCGGCGTGAATGTAAGCACCTGGTTGAGCTTCGAGACTGTCAACGTGAAACTCTGGTTGACGGTGCCGGCTGAACTGGTGGCGCGGAAAGTCAGTAGCCGTGAACCCGCCTGCCCGCTGGCCGGCGTACCCGATAACGTGCCCGTGCCGGCCCCGCCTGCAAAGCTCATTCCGGTCGGCAGCGTGCCACTGAACAACGTTATCACCGGGGTCGGTGTTCCTGTCGCGGTTACGCTGAAGGACCCGCCTGCTGTCAACACGGTGAATGTGGCGTTGTTGGCTGACGTGAATGCGGGTGGTACCGGCGTCGCCGAGGGCGTGACGTTGGCGGCGACCGAGGCTGCACCGGTCCCCGCCGCGTTGGTCGCTGTCACCGAGCAAGAATAGGTCACGCCGTTGGCCAATGGCAGCGGAACGGTGCCGACAACGATCGGCGAAGTGGCACCCGTACCCGTGCGGGTTGTCTGGCCGGTTGCAGTGCAGGTTGCCGTGTAGCTAAGAATCGGCAATCCGCCGGTATTGGTGGGCGCCGCGAATGAGATCGATGCCTGCGCATCCCCCGGCGTGCCCACGGTGCTGGTCGGCGCCGCAGGCGCGACGCCGTTGATGGTGACGCTCTGTGTAGCCTCAGTCGCAATGTTGTAGTTGGCGTTGCCACCCTGGTTGGCCCCGATGGTGCAGGTACCGGCCGCCAGAATTGTCACGGTGGTCGTCGTGCCGCCGGGATGGCTGCAAATCGAAGGCGTGTTGGAGTCGTAGGTCACCACAAGCCCGGAAGAAGCCGTGGCAACCGGCACGATCGCAAATGTCCCGCCTTGAACGTAACTGCGGCTGGGCGTGGTTTGCGACGGGAAGGTGATGGTCTGGACTGCCTTGTTGACGGTCACGTTGATTGTGTCCGCTGCGACGTTGTAGTTGGTATCGGCAGCCTTGGTAGCTGTGACGGTACAAGTACCGCCGCCGACCAGGGTCAGCGTGGAACCTGAGACCGTACAAACCGCCGTATTGGAAGAAGCGAAAGTGACCAGCCCGGTGCCGGAACCGCCGGATGTGGACAGAGTGGCGGTACCGTTGGGGCTGGAATAGGTAAAGACGCGATCCGTGGAGAACCCGTTGATCAGAGCGGTCAAGGCGCTCTGGTTCGCCTTGCTGATGGTAATGGTGATCGCCTTGGTTCCGGATTGGCCGGTGAGGACGCCGTTGAAGCAGTTCCGCGCGCGCAAGGTGATCGGGAAAGATCCGACCACGGTTGGGGTGCCGGAGATCGTGCCGTTGCTCGCAGTTAATGTCATTCCGGTCGGCAATGCACCGGCCGTCAGGTCGTAATTGGTGGAGGTCCCGCCCGTATTGGTCGGTGAGAAGGAAAGGAAGGTGTTGTAGGTGCCGGCTCGCGCTCCCAGGCTGGTGGAAAGGTTGGGGGCGGCCGGATCGGCGATATCCACCGTGACGGTACGCAGGTTCGACGTGTAGGACCCGCCATCCGTGGCGCGCACGGTGAAATTGTCGGAACCACACTGCCCCGTTGTCGGCGTGTAGTTGGCATACAGAGTGGCACCCACCACTGACATGCTGACCGTGCCGCGGGTGCCGTTTGTTCCGGTGCCTGTGGTGAAGCCGCCGTACGTGCTGTTGATGTAGATGTTGGGAATCGGAATCGCGGTCGGTGTGTTGTGGGCGACCGCCGAGTTCGCGTTGCTGATAAAGCCGGCGATGTACGCCGCCATGTCAGCTTCCTGCGTTGAATTGAAGGACCCGGAGTTGTAGCCTCCCATGCCATTGACCATCGAACGGTTGATCACCCCGCCCGCGTTGGCGGCATTCAGGATTTCGATTCGCGACAAGGTGGCGCCCGGGGTGGCGCCATGGCAGGTGTCGCAGTTGGCGTTATAGAGGTTCGTACCGTTTGCGACGTTGCCAACGGTGGTCTGGGCACTGCTGGTGCCGGCTGCCAGGGCCATGGAGATCGCAGCAAAACCATGGAGGAAACGGCGCAAGCATCCGGAAGCGTTTTCGGTCGGTCGATTCAGGATCATGCAGTCCCCAGTTTCAATTTTTGATGGCGAGCGAGTACTTCCGTCACCAGCCAGGCAACAAACGCAGCAAAGTCTATGCGCGGCGAACAGCGGAGCGTAGGGAATTTGGCACACTCCCGCATCCCTCAATCGCGGTAGTCGCAACAGACTTTGTGCGCCGCACAATTGGCGATCCAAGGCGGGCGTTCAGGCGCGTGGCAAGGCATCTGTACCCGTACGGCCCCGTCAACGCACGCCACAAAGGCCTTGGGCACGCAATTGCCACTGCTAGCCGGGACACCGGCAGAGTGACAGCGCGCCTCAGAAACCGCTCGTAAGCTATTAAGTTTAAAAGCGATTTACGATACACTGCCGCATCGTTCGCACGCCATCGTATTGCCAGCGCGTGCAACCCCGTTTTTTGGCGGATATGTAGACACAGCAAAGCGGGTCGCAGGCCCGCGAGGGAGAACCATAATGGCGGTGCAACAAGACCAGTCGCTTTATCCGACCCAATCCGGCACCGGGGCACCGCCGGCCAACGAGCCGCAGCGCGCTTCGCATCGAAGCGACCCAGGCTCACTGCTTTCGGCTTTTATGCGCCTCGCAGCGGCAGCCGTCGCGGCTTTTGCCTGCCTTTGCGGGCCGGCCGCCACTGCGCAGACCACAAGCGGTAACGCGGCGACCGGCGCAAACCTTTGGTTCGATGCAGTGGTGGCGAATCGTGCCAGCTGCTGGACTTGCCATGGCAATACACCGACACAGTTCTACCAATCTCCCAAGAATGCGGCGAACGCGAGCGGTGTGATTTCCCATGCGTTTACCTCGGGCATGACCAGTGCAGCCACGTCGGGTCCGGGTGGAACTGCCATTACTGCCACCCAACTCAACGATATCGCCGCCT
>CAYSKY010000071.1:0-5952 GCA_964431425.1 uncultured Burkholderiales bacterium | reverse complement strand
CCATACAACTCCGGAGCTCCGGCGCCGGCGCCCACTGCAATCGCGATCAACGATATTTATCTGGGCTCGGTCTATGGTGCGTTCTCCAGCCTGCAAACGGTGAATGCGAACGGCGCATCGATTTCCTACACCGGCACTACAGCCAATTACACCGCGCAAGTGGGAACGTGCGGCAGCACCAGCTTTACTTACGAAGGTACGGGCCCCGCCGGCCAGTCCAACACCCGCACACAGCCGATCACGATCACCTCACCTTCGGCACCCGTCGCCACCAGCAACTCGCCCGCTGCCATTGCCTACAGCACGTCAGCCACAAATGTGCCGCTCAACCTGAGTGGCACGGCACCCACCAGCCTGAGCATCCTCTCCCAGCCGGCCGTCGGCACGGTCGCCACAACAGGCTCAAATACCATTTCCTACACGGCGAGCGCGACCACTTACAGCGGCGCCGTCTCGTTTACGTACCGCGCCAACGGGCCCTGCAGTACCGCTTCAGGGACCGCGACCGTCAGTCTGACCATCAATCCGCCGCCGGCGCCGGCCATCACCAGCTCACTGACCGCGACCGCCACCGGCGGTCAGGCCTTCAACTACACCCTGACCGCCAGCAACGCACCGACCGCCTTTACGGCGACCGGTCTTCCCACCGGCCTCACATTCAATCCCGCCACCCAGGTCATCAGCGGCACACCGACCCAAACCGGCGTCTTCAATGTTGCCGTCAGCGCCGCAAACGGTACCGGTACAACCAACGCCACGCTGGTGTTGACAGTCAACCTGGTAGCGCCGGTGATCACGAGCTCACTGACAGCCAACGCGACTTCCGGCGCACCGTTCACTTACACCATTACGGCTAATAATCTTCCCGCGAGCTTTAATGCGACGGGACTGCCAACCGGACTCTCGGTCAACACCACGACAGGCGTGATCAGCGGTACCCCGGTGGTCGCGGTCGGCGGACCAGTCAACGTGACGATCACCGCAACCAACGCAACGGCCACTGACACCAAGACACTGGTGCTGACGGTCTCTCTGAACGCCCCAACGATTACCAGCACCAACACCGCGAGCGGCAATGCCACCCAGGCGTTCACGTTCAACGTGACAGCCACGGACTTCCCGACCAGTTATGCGGCGACCGGGCTGCCTGCCGGGCTGAGCATCAATACAACGACCGGCGTGATTTCAGGCACGCCAACAACGCCGGGCGTCTCCAACGTTTCTGTCACGGCGACCAATGGCTCCGGTACCAGCGCACCGCAGACGCTGACCATCACCATCAATCTGCTGGCACCAGTGGTCACCAGCATCGGCACCGCGAGCGGCACGGTATCGCAGTCGTTCAGCTACCAGATAACGGCCAGCAATCTGCCCGCCAGTTTCAATGCGACCGGCCTGCCGGCGGGGCTGTCCGTGAACACCGCCACTGGTCTCATTTCGGGCACGCCCAGCGCCAACGGCACCTTCAACGTGACGATCAGCGCGACCAACGCCACCAACACGGGTACCAAGCCCCTGACAATTACCATTTCCAATCTGCCGCCGCCTTCGCTTGGCGGCAGCACCGTGAGTGTGCCGTTTGCCGGCACCGGCACGATTGATCTGGCCGGGCTGGCAGGCGGCACCGGACCTTTCACGTTCGCCCTGAATTCGCAGCCGGCCAACGGCACTGCCACCCTTAGCGGCAGCGTGGTGACCTACCGTCCGAATGCCAACTTCTTCGGCACCGACAGCTTCACGTTCAGTGTCACCGGCGCGGGTGGCACCACCGGCCCCGCGACGGTGACAGTAACCGTTGCAACCCCGGGCGCACCGACAGTCACCGGGCGTGCCGTCACCGTGCCGTTCAACACGTCGGCCACCATCGACCTGACCGGCAGCGTCAGCGGCGTGTCGACCTCGATCGCCATCAGCACGCCGCCGGCCAATGGTACGGCCACCGTCAGCGGGCGCATCGTCACCTACCGTCCCAATGCCGGATACTTCGGTACCGACAGTTTTGCGTTTACAGCCGTTGGCCCCGGCGGCACTTCCATGCCGGCACAGGTGGATATCACCATCGCCACGCAGCCACCGGCAGCCGGGGCGGTACGCTTTATCCTGCCGCTGAATACAGCCACCACCATGGACATGGGCCCGTTCATCACAGGTTCGGCCATCTCCGGCGTTTCCATTGTCACAGCGCCCAAGTTTGGCGAAGCGACGGTCAACGGTACCAAGGTTACCTACAAACCCAATTCCGACTATTTCGGCGATGACTCGTTCACCTATGCGGCGTACGGCAATGCGGGAACCTCTCCGCCAGCAACTGCCACCGTCTCGGTGGTCGGCCGACCGGACCCGACCAAGAACGCCAATGTCGGCGGCATCATTTCGGCGCAGGCCGAAACAGCGCAGCGGTTTGCACAGGCCCAGATATCCAATTTCCAGTCGCGCATGGAGTCTCTGCATCGCGCCAAGGAAATCACGGATTCGCGCAGTCCCGGTGCAACCAAAACAGCTGAACGCCCTGCCCCCCTGTCCCGGCCAGTGACAGAAGGTGTTGCCGGCGTTCCAGCCGCCGGTGACAAACTACGCCCGGTCAGCACAATGGATGCATCGGCACCGGTTCCGCTGGTCGGCAGCGCGATTTCGCTCGCCACTTCCGGTTCGGTCGGCCTCGCCGGTCTCGGCGCGGAATTGGGCGTGGGCAGTGGCGGAAAGTCTGCCGGTGACAATGCAGGGCTATGGATTGCCGGTACCGCAAACTTCGGCACCCGAACTTCCAACGGCAATCGCAGCGGCGCAGACTTCACCACCAGCGGTGTCAGCATCGGCTTCGACAAGCGTGCCAACGAACTGATGGCGGTCGGCATCGGCCTGGGTTTCGCGCGGGACCGCACCGATGTTGGTACCGACGGCTCGAACAGCCGCGCCAAGGGTTATTCCGTTGTCGCTTACGGAACGTACCAGCCGGTGAGCAGCCTGTTCGTGGATGCGCTGCTGGGTGTCGGGTCACTTGACTTCACCTCGAAACGCTACGTCACCCCGATCGATGCGTTTGCCCAGGCGGATCGCAAAGGCCGCCAGATTTTCGGCTCGGTCGCCGCCGGCTTCGAAAGCCGGACCAACGGTGTGCTGATGTCGCCGTACGGCCGGATTGATTACGCAACAAACCGCCTGAACCAGGCCTCCGAGACGGGTGCCGGCAACTACGGGCTGACCTATTTCTCGCAGACAACGCCGTCCCTGCAGGGTGCACTGGGCTTCCGTGCCGAGTCCATCCACGCCACTGAATTCGGCGCCGCGGCGCCGCGCCTGCGTGCCGAATACATTCGCGAATTCCAGGGCAGTCGGGACGCCTCCGTTGCCTATGCGGACCTGGCCAACGATGCCCGCTACGGCCTGCGCGCCAGCGGTTATGCGCGCAATGCTCTGGTGCTTGGTGTCGGCAGCGATTTCCAGTTCCGCAGCGGGCTTACGCTGGGCGTGGATTATCAGGTGAACCATACCTTCAACCGCGACACCAGCCAGGGCTTGCGCCTGACGTTGACGCAGCCGCTGGATGGCAGGCGCAACTCGCTCAATCTCAATTACCTGCCCATCCAGTGGAGCAAAGCGGTTGATGTGCTGGTGGATGCTGGCTTCATGTACGACACCAATGTCAGCCGTGGCAAGGACGCGGATGACATTCGCAAAGACAGGGTGTACTCCGTCAATGCCAGCAAGGGCTTCGTATTCCAGATCGGCGATCGCGAAGACCTGCGCGCCAGCGTGGATGCGCAGTTCAGCGGCGAGAAGTTCGATACCTATCGAGGCCTTGACCGCGCAACCTTCGGTGCGGCGGCAGACATCAAGTACCGCAGTTCCGCCGAATTTGACGCGTTCACACTGGCCGCCTTTACCCAGGCCATGGGCGAGTACACGTACTCCACACTGCGCCGCGGTTACCGGTTCACCCTGGGTGTATCGGCCCGGCAGCAGATCACCGACAAGATCGGTTTGTTCGCCGCCGTATCCTACAACCAGCGCTGGGCGCGCAGCTCCGTGTTCGACCACCGGTTCGGCTCGGTCCGCGTCAATGCCGACTATGCGTTGTCCAACAGCGACACGATTTACCTGACCGGCGAATACCGCCATGGCCACATTGTTTCTTCAGGCAATGGCTCGCTGGAAAACCTGGATCTCGCCGATGTGTTTGTGGTGGATGATGCCTTCCCGGGGACCCAGTTCCAGGCGTACCGGTTTACCGGCAACACCTACATTTCAACGCTCGGTTACAACATGGGATTCGGCCCGCGCCACTCGCTGGATATTTCGTGGCGGCGTGCGCAGTCCACCCCCAGCGAGCGCCCGATCTCTGCGACAGGTCCGCGAAGCTATATCGCCGACCAGTATTCGATTGTTTATCTGATCCGCTTCTAAAGGACACGACTGTGCAAAACATCCGTTCCCTTTCCCTGGCTTCCATCATTGCCACTTCGCTTCTTCTCAGCTCATGCGGCGGCGGCGGTGGAAGCAGCGCGGGCGATACCGCGCCAGGTGACAAACCAGTCAACACCACGGTCACCGGGCCCGACATCTTCCTGCTGTTCCCCAATCCGCAAAAACAGGCAGATGGCACGCTGCAGACCAACACAGCGGCATACCAAGAGGCCTATTACGCGGCCATTGACCCCAACAATGAACGCGACACCCTCACCAAGTGGAAGGCCGTGAACGGCTTCGGCAGCGGTACCGGCGAAGAAATTACGGTGGTATTCGGCGACAAGAAGGATCTCGGCTACGGTCGCCGCATGAATGCCCGCCGCAACCCAAACGGCACTCTGGCATTCTTTGTTGAGAACTACCTCATCCAGGCAGGTGCCGGCTACCAGTACACGCCGGCCAACCTGGATGCGGCCGTGATTCGCGACCAACGTTGGATGGTTGGAGTGAATGCCATCGAGTTCAGCCCGGGGCCCAACGGTGGCGCTGCTTTCCCGAAGTGGTACAACTTCGTGGCTGGTACGCAGGAGCGCGCGGTATTTGTCGACCTGGACGGACGCGGCGGCAAGGCCATGCCGGGTCCTTGTATTTCCTGCCACGGTGGGCGCGGTGATGCGCTCACGCCTCCGGACGCGAGTGGCAAGCCCAAATTTAATCTGGTGCAGAACGGCGCCTCGCAAGCCAGAGGGGACGTGCAGGGGCATCTGCATCCGTTTGAAGTAGATGCATTTGATTTTTCGACCGCCACCGGGTTCACCCGTGCCGAACAGGAAGCTGCGATCAAGAAGATCAATTCCTGGATCCTTTGTACCTATCCCATCGCCTCGCCGTCGACGTCGCCCGAGGACGCCTGCCGCCGGCAGGCCACGCCCAGCGAATGGGCCGGCACTGCGGCAGACCAAATCAAGGAAGCCTATGGCGGAAACGGTCTGCCAAATGCCAAATTTGCAGAAACGGTTCCGCCCTCCTGGGTGGCTGCCGGCCAATCCACGCTCTACCAGAAGGTCGTCGGCCCGGCATGCCGTACCTGCCACATACTCCGCGGCACGGCACTGCAATCTGATCTGGACTTCACCAGTTACGAGAAATTCCTGGCCTATTCCGACCGGATCAAGACGCACATCGTGGATCGCGGCAACATGCCGCTGGCAAAGATTGTCTATGACGCGTTCTACGGAAGCCCGGACCGGCCTGAAAGCATCGCCACTTTCCTGTCCAGCCAGGGCTACACGGTGCGTGATTCGGCCGGCGCGTTGCTCATGCCCGGACGCCCGATCGCTGATCCGGGACCGCCCCGCGTAGTGAAACAGGGTGCCACCACGCTCTCCGGCGCTGGCAGCCTTTACGCGACCGGTTACCTGCTGCTGCCGGCGACGTGTGAACTGCTGCAGCAGCAGCAGCAGCAGCATGAGCAGTGTCGGTTCGTCAAACTGTTCTTTGGAAGAATGCTGACAAGGACCGGAATTCATTGTAACACAGCAGCGC
>CAYSKY010000070.1:1881-10630 GCA_964431425.1 uncultured Burkholderiales bacterium | reverse complement strand
CTGCGTTTTGTCGCCGGCCGTACGGATGAGGCCGCAGGCAGCCACGTGGCGGGATTGATCCAGGATGTGACGCCGTCAACGCGTCGCAAGGCGGCAGGCCTGGCCGCCTGAAGGCACTGGTTGCGTTCAGGCTGGCGGGAGTTCCAGCGAGGCGGAAAATCCAGGTGATCCATCCGCCAGCGGCGAGGCCAGCACCAGACGGCCGCCGTGTTTTTCCGCGATCATGCTGACAATGGAAAGGCCCAGGCCGAAGCCGGCGGCCGCGCCGCTGCGAATATGGCGTTCGTGAATGTGGGCAAGCTGGTCGGCCGGAACGCCGGGGCCATGATCCTTCACGATCAGCGTCGCCGGTGCCGCGAATTCAATCTCCACCTTGGCATCCCCGGCGTGCCGCAGGGCGTTTTCGATCAGGTTGCGCAGTGCGATGCCGATGCTGTCGACGTCGCCGCGTGCGATCACCGGCGGCGTTGATTCGTCGGGCGCCCGCAGCCGCAGGCGGCGCAGATGTGCGGGCCACGCCCAGAACTCCTGGGCCACGGCGGCCGCTACTGCCAGCAGGTCCACGGGTTCGCGGCTCAGGGCCGCACCCGAACCGGCGCGCGAGAGTTGCAGCAGCTTCTCGGTGCGTCGCACGATCCGGTCGAGGGAGCCTGCGGCTTCGATGAGGTCTTCGCGTACCGCCTGCGGCGGATCGGCATCCAGCGCCGATTGCAGACGCAGCCTCGCGGCCGCCAGCGGCGTACGCAATTCGTGCGCGGTGCTGGCCGCCAGCGCACGTTCGATGTCCAGCGCCTCGGAAAGGCGCACCAGCAGGTGGTTGGTACTGGAGACGATCGCGTGCAGTTCTTCCGGCAGGTCAACGTTTTCGATTGGCCGCATGTCGGTGCCGCTACGCAGGCCGATCTGTCCGGCTACTTCGCTGACCGCGGCCAGTTCACGCTGGGTAATGACGCGCACCAGCCACGCCAGCAGCGGCAAAACGCCAAGCAAGGGAAGCAGCAACCAGAGCATCGCGCTCAATACCAGCCTTTGGCGATAGGCGATGGAATCGGCGATATGGATGTAGAGAGGCTCCCGCGGATGCCGCAGCGTATACACCCTCCATTCCGGGGTTTCGATAAACCCCGCCGCCAGATTGGCGGCCAGCGGCGCCTGCGGAGCGTCCGAGGTGCGCAATACGACGCGGTTGCCGGCGTCAACGATCTGGTAGATCAGCGAGTGATTGAGGCCGCGCGTGTCGGGGTGGGTGGGCAGAACAGTGGTGGTACTGCCGGTGGCGGCACCGGTTTCCTCGGCTTCATGCACCGCCAGGTCCAGCAGGCGCTCGGCGCTTTCGACCAGCGCGCTGTCGATGCCATCGGCTACTTCCTGATGAACGTACCACGCGGCTGCGGCGCTGGCGCAGAGCCACAGGATTCCCACCCAGACGGCCAGCGCCCTGCGCAGTCGCGCCACCAGGCTGTGGGCGCCGGGGCGGGTGTTCACGACATATCCCCGGTCAGCCGGTAGCCGAGACCGCGCAGGGTCTGGATGCTGTCGCGCCCCAGCTTGCGGCGCAGGCCGCTGATGAACACTTCCAGCGTATTGCTGCTGCTCTCGCCATCGAAACCGTACAGGGCGTCGTTGAGCGCATCGCGCGGGTGAACCCGGTCCGGCCGCATGGCCATCACCCGCAGCAGCGCCCACTCCTTGGGCGTCAGTTCGATTTCCACGCCGTCACGAAACACCTGGTTTCGCGCCAGGTCGATCGCCACGCTGCCAAGCCGAAGCACGGCGCTGGTTTCGCCACTGCGGCGCCTTTCCACGGCGCGCAGCCGGGCGAGCAACTCCTCGCTGTCAAACGGTTTGACCAGGTAATCGTCCGCGCCGGCATCGAGCCCGCTGATGCGATCGGTGATCTGGTCGCGGGCGGTGAGGATGATCACGCTGGCCTGTGCCGCGATGCGGCGGATGGCGGGCATCAGGCTGATGCCGTCGCCATCGGGCAACTGCCGGTCGAGCAATACGACACCCCATTGCGCCAGGGGCAGTGCGCGCCGCGCCGCCTGCAGCGAGCCCGCCACTTCCACGACGAACTGGCGTTTGGCCAGAAAGTCCGCGAGAGCCGAGGCCAGTGGCTGGTCGTCTTCAACGAGAAGAACTCTCAAGTTGCCGCCCCGGGCGGCCCGCACTGGCGCAGCTTCAGGCCGGATCCGCATCTGCGGTTCAGGTCAAGCCTCGTCATTTTGGTGTTCATGGTGTCGGTGGAGGAAAGTAGATTTGCCGCGGCCTCATGCGCCGAATTATTGCACCGCAGGGGGCCGGCTCAGGTCGTCCGGACTATAGGAGCTTGATACCGAACGGTTCCACAATCCTGTACAGCAGCCAGAAGCAGGCTACGCTGATCATGGCGGATACCGCCAGCGTCGGCCAGAAACCGATGCGCTGCAGAAAAAAAGGAAACAGCAGAAACATCGGCAGTGTCGGCAACACGTACCAGAACGTATACCAGGCATGGTTGGCAACCTTCTCCGGCGGCTGGTTTTCGACGTGCAGCCAGATCAGGGCCAGCAGGGTGACCAGCGGCAGCGCTGCCATCACGGCGCCCAGCCGGTCGCTGCGCTTGGCCATTTCGGAAATGCCCACGACCAGGGCGGCGGTGACGAGGTATTTGGTAATGAGCCAGGCCATGGAGGTCCTTTGGGAGTCTTGCTTGAATGTGAGTGTCAGACGCACCGGGCGCCAGGTGACTGTCGGGGGATGGCGATGACGGCTTCGGTATGCCCCCTTCGGTGCTGGTTGCCGGGTACCTGCGACCGGTGTGCCTGCGCCAAGCGACGCAGCAGGCAATCAAGCGGGTGTGTACGGGGCTGCTTCTCCGTTATTGTCTGACAAAAAGGGTGGAAGTCGGGCGCCAAGCCTGCTAAGTTACCCGTCAGAGTGCTGAAGCACCGGCGTCCCCCGCAACTCGGATGGCAGACCATGCGCGCAACAAAGCCAAGTCGCACTGCAGTCGCACCGCATTCACCGGACGGGTTCATCTCCGCGGCCGTATTCCGGGTTGTTGCCGTGTACGTCGTGGTTTCGGTCCTCTGGATCACACTGAGCGACCAGCTTGTCGTGTTGGTGTTTTCCGATCCCCGCCATATCGCACTGGTCAGCACCATCAAGGGTTATGTGTTTGTGGCGGCGACCGCGTCGCTGCTGGCCATCATGCTCCATGGCTACCTCAAGGCCCAGGCCGAGGAGAGCAACAAGCTCGCCATGCTCATGAAGCTCGCCAGCGACGGTATTCACATACTGGACCTTCAGGGCAACGTTGTGCAGGTCAATGACCGGTTTTGCCGGATGATCGGTTATTCGCAGGACGAGTTGCTGCACATGAACGTGCTGGACTGGGCGCCCGACCTGCCGCGAGCGGAATTTGACCGCGCCGTGGCGGTGATCTGCGAGTCGGGCGATTCGATGGTTTTCGAGTCGCAGAACCGTCGCAAGGACGGCGCGAACCTGGAGGTTGAAATCAGCGCCGCCGCGATAGACGTCGGCGGCCAGCGGCTGCTGCACTGCACCTCGCGCGACATCACCGATCGCAAGCGTGCCGAGCGCGCACTGCAGGAAAGCGAGGCACGGTTCCGCCGGATGTTCAACGATTCGCTCGACGGCATCATGTTCACCTCGCCCGATGGCCGCATTCATGCCGCCAATCCGGCCGCCTGCCGGATGCTGGGCATGAGCGAAGCGGAAATTCTCGCCGCAGGGCCCGCACGTGTTTTGGCCCCTGCCGAAGCGCGCGCGAGTCCCGACCGCCCCGGTCCGGACAACCCGCCCGTGTTTGCAGGCGAAATGACCATGGTGCGCAAGGACGGCACCCGCTTCCCGGTCGAGGTGTCGGCGAGCGAATTTGACGAAGCGGGGGGCGGAAAACGCTCCACGCTGATTTTTCGCGACATTACCGAGCGCAAGCACGCGGTGGAAAAAATGCTGGCCCATACCGCCCAGCTCCGTGCCTATTTCCATTACGGTCCGGTGATCGCCTACACGGTGGCCCTGCGGGAGGGGATGCAGCATACGCGCTGGGTAAGCGACAACGTGACCGATCTGCTCGGCTATTCGATCGAAGAGGTGATGTCCGCCGAATGGTGGGACCGGCACGTACACCCGGAGGACCGGGAGACGGCGCGCGCCGCCTCGGCACGGATTTTTGCCGAGGGAACGGTGACCCATGAATACCGCTTCGCGCGCAAGGACGGCAGCTACATGTCGATCTGCGATGAGATGCGGCTCACCCACGACGCGGCCGACGGTACACCCGAAATCGTCGGCTCGTGGTCGGACGTGACGGAACGGGTGCATCGCGAGGCCGAGATCCGCAAGCTGTCGCTGGCGCTGATGCAGAGTCCGGAAAGCGTCATGGTCACCAACCTGAATGCCGAGATCGAGTATGTGAATGATTCGTTCGTGCGGGTTTCCGGATACAGCCGCGACGAAGTGATCGGGCGCAATCCGCGCCTGCTCAATTCGGGCAAAACGCCGCACGCCACGCACCAGTCGATGTGGCAGGCGCTGTCCCGCGGCGAAACCTGGGAGGGCGAGTTCATCAACCGGCGCAAGGACGGGTCCGAGTACATTGAAGCGGTCAAGATGGCGCCGGTCCGGGAGCCGGACGGCCGCATCACGCATTACGTGGCCATCAAGGACGACATCACCGAAAAGAAGCGCATGGCCGAGGAGCTCGACCGTTACCAGCACCATCTGGAAGAACTGGTGCGCAGCCGGACGGCGGAACTGGCGGGCGCCCTGGAGCGCGCCGACGCCGCCAATTTCGCCAAGAGTTCCTTCCTGGCCAACATGAGTCACGAAATCCGTACGCCGATGAATGCCATCACCGGTCTAAGCTATTTGCTGCTGCAGTCAGACCTGGCGCCAGAGCAGCGCGACCGCCTGCAAAAGATCGATTCGTCCTCGCGGCACTTGCGCTCGCTGATCGATGACATCCTCGATTTATCGAAAATCGAGGCGGGAAAGATGGTCATGGAACGCGTGCCTTTCGATCTTCGTGCGACCGTCGAAGAGGCCTTTGAAATCGCCGGCGCCCGCGCCCGTGACAAGGGGCTGCCGATCGAGATCGACATCGATGTGGCACTGCCGGCCCGGGTTGAGGGCGATGCCCTGCGCCTGCGGCAGGTGCTGCTGAACCTGGGCAGCAACGCCGCCAAATTCACCGAAACTGGCCGGATCCGGTTCCGCGCGCTGCGGGCCGGGGGAGAGCCGTTGCAGGTGCGGTTTGAGTTCCACGATACCGGAATCGGCATCAGTGCGAACCACCAGCAAAACCTGTTCAAGCCATTCGAACAGGCCGATTCCTCAACCACGCGCCGCTACGGTGGCACCGGCCTGGGTCTGGCCATCAGCCGCCGGCTGGTGGAATTGATGGGGGGCACAATCGGCGTCGACAGCGAGCCGGGCACCGGCAGCACCTTCTGGGTGGTGCTGCCTTTCGAGCCGGCGCAGGAAGCAGAAAGTACGGTCGACGCATTCGAGCAAGGGCCGGCTGCGGCAGGCGCCGAGCTGCGCAGGGGCCTGCGCACCCTGCTGGTCGAGGACGATCCGATCAATCAGGAGGTGGCGCGTGAATTGTTGTCCGCAGCCGGCCACCTGGTGGATGTGGCCGAAAACGGCGCCGAGGGCCTGCGACGGGCGGAGCAGGGCGTGTATGACCTGGTTCTCATGGATATGCAGATGCCGGTGATGGACGGCCTCAGCGCCACGGCGGCGATTCGCAAGTTGCCGGGCTATGGGCATGTCCCCATCATTGCCATGACCGGCAACGCGTTCGCGGAGGACAAACAGCGCTGTTTCGATGCCGGCATGAACGACTTCATTTCCAAACCCGTCAATCCGGCGCTGCTGTATGAACGCATCGCGGCCTGGACCCAGGGACAGGCACCGGCTGCGACAGCACAGCCGGACCCGCCCGTCCCGCCCGCGCAACCGCAGTCCACAGCGACACTGGCTGAACGCATCGCCCATATCGATGATCTCGACATCAAATCCGGCTTCGCCGCATTTGCCGGATTTGCGGTGCAAGAGCGTCTATTGAGGATGTACATGGAGCAGCACGCCGGCGACGGCCCCAAGATCCGCCTGTATTTGCGTGAAGAAAAAATCGACGACGCCATCCGTGCGGCACATACGCTCAAGGGCGGCGCCGCCATCATCGGGGCCGTCGGGGTCCGCGCCGGCGCGGAAAAGCTGGAGCACCTGATGCGGGACGGGACGACCGACCTTCCATAGCTGGAAACGGCGATTAGGGGGGTTGTGGAAACCAACCACCGCCTGCGGGCGGCGCTTGAAAAGGAGCTGGCCGCCTGACCCGGTGGCACGCCGTGGCGGGAAGGCAGGCGTTTTCCGCTACAATTGATGTGCCGATTTTCCGTGGGAGAGCGTCCCGCTGCAGGCAGTATGCGGGGCCGCCGAAGGCGCGTTGCCCATAATCGCTCAGGCCAAAGAACCACGGAACGAAGTTCGGCACTCTGGAGAGATTCAGCGTGGCGGAAATTGCCGCGCCGGACGCCGAAGGGGCACGCAGCTTACAAGGCTGCTCAACTCTCAGGCAAAAGGACAGGGGGGCACAGTGCCGGCCGATGCGCCGGTTGGATGCGCCGCCTTCAAATCCTGTTCCGAGAGCCCCCATGTCCCTCCAGCACACCCCCCTGTATGAGAGTCACCTTGCCAGCGGCGCCAAGATGGTTGATTTTGGCGGCTGGGAGATGCCGCTGCATTACGGCTCGCAAATCAATGAACATCACGCAGTGCGCAAAGATGCGGGCATGTTTGACGTCTCGCACATGTGCGCAGTGGATGTCTCGGGCAGCGTACCCAAGTCATTCTTGCGGCGGCTGATCGCCAACAGCGTCGACAAACTGTCCAAGCCGGGCAAGGCGCTCTATTCGGCCATGCTCAACACCTCGGCCGGTGTGATCGACGACCTGATCGTTTACTGGCGTGGTGGCGACAGCTATCGCATCGTGATCAACGCCGGCACGGCCATCAAGGATCTGGCGCACATGAACCGGATTGCCGAGACCTACGATTGCGACCTGCAGCCCCGTCGCGACCTCGCCATGATTGCCGTGCAAGGGCCAAATGCGCGCGAAAAGGTGTTTGCAGCGCGTCCTGAATGGCGCGCGTCCGGTGAATCGCTGGGCGTATTTTTTGCGGCTGAAATCGGCGATGTTTTCCTCGCCCGCACCGGCTACACCGGCGAGGATGGATTTGAAATTTCCCTGCCGGCCGCCGCCGCACCGAAACTGTGGGAGGACCTGCGCAGCGCCGGTGTTGCCGAATGCGGTCTCGGCGCGCGCGACACCCTGCGCCTGGAAGCCGGCATGAACCTTTATGGCAATGAGATGGACGAGACCGTCAGTCCGCTGGATGCCGGCATGGCCTGGACGGTGGATCTTTCCACTGATCGCGATTTCCTGGGTCGCTCCGCACTGGAAGCGAAGGGGCAAAGCAGTGCATTGTTGGGCCTCAAGTTGCTCGACAAGGGCGTGATACGCAGCCACATGCGGGTAATTACGCCGGTGGGCGAGGGCGCGACCACGAGCGGCACTTTTTCGCCCACCCTGGGCGTCTCCATCGCGCTGGCGCGGCTGCCGGTCGAGGTGAAGCCGGGCATCACGGTGCAGGTGGACATCCGCGGCAAGTTGATCGACGCGCTTGTCACCAAGCCGGTGTTTGTGCGCAACGGCAAGCCGCTGGTTTAGCGCTCGAATCACCGGCGCAAAGAAGTTCTTTTACTGCTTTCAATCTTTCGTTCAATCAATCAGGAGACCGACATGAATTTCCCCACCGACCTCAAATACGCCGAGAGCCACGAATGGGTGCGCCAGGAGGCGGACGGCACGCTGACGGTTGGCATCAGCGACGCCGCCCAGGACATGCTGGGCGATCTGGTGTTCTGTGGTGACTTCAAGGTCGGCGAAACGCTGGCAGCGGGTGACACCGCCGGCGTGGTGGAAAGCGTCAAGGCGGCGAGCGATGTGTATATCCCGGTCGATGGCGAAATCACCGCCTTTAACGATGAACTGGATGCCTCACCAGAAAAAATCAATAGCGACCCCTACGGCGCCTGGATTTTCAAAGTGAAGCCCGCCGCCGGGGCGAGCCTCGGTGGCCTGATGGATGCGGCCGCCTATGAAGCCAAGGTGAACGCCGGCTGAACGCCGGTTACCCCGACATGACGGGCGCCTATGCCGCCCCCGAACTGAGACAAGCAACAGAGACAGGCAAATGACCACGCTCCAGCAACTTGAAAACGCCGGCGAATTTATCGCGCGGCACATCGGCCCCGGCAACGCGGATATCAGCGCGATGCTGGCGGATATCGGCGCCACCTCGCTTGATGACATGGTGCGGCAGATCCGCCCGGCGGCGATTGCCACCGGCGCGCTGGCGCTGCCGGCGCCGCTGACCGAGGCGGAGGCGCTTGCCAGCATGCGTCGCATCGCCGGTCGCAACAAGGTGCTCAAGAGTTACATCGGGCAGGGGTATTGCGGCACCCATACGCCCGGCGTCATTTTGCGCAACATTCTGGAAAACCCCGCCTGGTACACGGCCTATACACCCTATCAGCCGGAAATTTCGCAGGGACGGCTTGAGGCCCTGCTTAACTTCCAGACCATGATTTGTGAGCTGACCGGCATGGAGATCGCCGGCTCGTCGCTGCTCGACGAAGCCACCGCCGCCGCCGAGGCTATGACGCTGG
>CAYSKY010000070.1:718-1871 GCA_964431425.1 uncultured Burkholderiales bacterium | reverse complement strand
CGCAAAGTCGAAGAGCAACAAGGTGATCGTCGCCGGGGACTGCCATCCGCAGACCATCGCGCTGCTGAAAACCCGCGCGGAGCCGCTTGGTCTGGAAGTCATCGCGGGCGTCGCGCCGCAATTGATGAACGAGCACGACTACTTTGCCGTCATTGCCCAGTATCCCTCTACGGTCGGGCTGATTCATGACATGAAAGCCTTCGTCGACCAGGCCCATGCCAAGGGAGCTCTCTTCATCGTGGCCGCTGACTTGCTGGCTTTGACCGTGCTGGCCTCGCCCGGTGATTGGGGCGCGGACATTGTGGTGGGATCGGCGCAGCGGTTTGGCGTGCCGATGGGCTACGGCGGGCCGCACGCCGCCTTCCTGGCCTGCCGCGATGCGCTCAAGCGCAATATGCCGGGGCGGCTGGTCGGCGTGTCGCAGGATGCGATGGGTAATCCGGCTTTGCGCCTCGCACTGCAAACCCGCGAGCAGCATATCCGCCGCGAAAAAGCCACCTCCAATATCTGCACCGCACAGGTGCTGCTGGCGGTGATGGCCAGCATGTACGCGGTCTACCACGGGCCGGCAGGCCTGCGGCGCATTGCCGAACGCACCCATCGGCTTGCGGTCATCGCCCAGGAAGGGCTCAAGAAGCTGGGTTTCACCTGCCCGCTGCCGCATTACTTCGACACCATTATTGTCAAGACCGATGGCAAAACCGATGCACTGATGGCCGCCGGCGTGGCAGCAGGCCTCAATTTCCGTCGCCACAACGCCGACATCATCGGCCTGTCCTTTGACGAGACCACCACGCGCGCCGACGTGGAACAACTCTGGCAGGTATTCGGTGGCGCGCCGGCCGGCTTTTCAGTTGCGGATATCGAGGCGGCCGGTCTGCCCGACACCTTCCCTGCGGGCCTCGCACGGCAGTCGGCTTATCTCACCCACCCGGTGTTCAACCAGTACCACTCGGAGACGGAAATGCTGCGCTACATCCGCAGCCTCTCCGACAAGGACCTCGCGCTGGACCGGGCGATGATTCCGCTGGGTTCGTGCACCATGAAGCTCAATGCCACCAGCGAAATGATCCCGGTGACCTGGCCCGAGTTCGGCAATATGCACCCCTTTGCGCCGGCCGATCAGGCGGAAGGCTACCGCGAACTGGTCGAC
>CAYSKY010000070.1:0-708 GCA_964431425.1 uncultured Burkholderiales bacterium | reverse complement strand
GTGTCGCTGCAACCCAATTCCGGTGCGCAGGGTGAATATGCCGGCCTGCTGGCGATCCGTGCCTGGCATCGTTCACGCGGCGACACCCACCGCAATATCTGCCTGATCCCGACCTCGGCCCACGGCACGAATCCGGCGTCTGCCAATATGTGCGGCATGGAAGTGGTGGCGGTGGCCTGCGACGAGCACGGCAACGTGGACGTCGCCGACCTCAAGGCCAAAGCCGAGGCCCACAAGGCCAGCCTGGCGGCACTGATGATCACCTACCCCTCGTCGCACGGCGTGTTCGAGGATGGCATTACCGAAATCTGCGAAGCCATCCACGCTGCAGGCGGGCAGGTGTATGTGGACGGGGCCAATATGAATGCACTGGTGGGCACCGCCAAGCCAGGCAAGTTCGGCGGCGACGTGTCGCACCTCAATTTGCACAAGACCTTCTGCATCCCGCACGGTGGCGGGGGACCGGGCGTCGGGCCGGTGGCGGTGCGCTCACATCTGGCGCCATTCCTGCCGGGCCATCCGCTGGCGACCGACAACAAGGTGGGGCCGGTCAGTGCCGCGCCACAGGGTTCGGCCAGCATCCTGCCGATCAGCCAGATGTACATCCTGATGATGGGTGGCGAGGGCCTTACCCGTGCCACCCAAGTGGCGATCCTCAACGCGAACTACATTGCGAAGAAACTCGCGCCCCACTATCCGGTGCTCTAC
>CAYSKY010000069.1:0-10678 GCA_964431425.1 uncultured Burkholderiales bacterium | reverse complement strand
GCGGCCATCGCCCAGGATCGGCCGGTCGTGTGCCCCCACGTCACCGGGCGCAACGCCATCAGCGCGTTGCTGGCCTCGCCCATGTCAGCAACGGTGTCCTTGAACCGGCGCGAACTGAAAATGGTGCCAAGCTGCCCGTTGCTGTCGATGGTCACCGTGATGGCATCGAAGCTATTGGTTGCGCCACGCACGCCGGCCAGGAAGGTCCGCGTCTGAGTCGGCGAAAGGTCGGGCGAGCCGATACGGATGGTGTTGCTGTCGGCTGCCTCGCCGGGATGGCCGATGTGAATATTGCCGTTGCCCGCCATCGGCAGGTTGCCGGCGTTGTAGCCGATGGCGATGTTGTTGGAACCGGTGGTGTTGGCATACAGCGCCGAGCGACCGATGGCGACATTGTTGGTGCCGATGGTGTTGCTGTACATCGCGGCCGAGCCGGTGGCAACGTTGGCTTCCCCCACCGAGTTGGTGAACAGGGCATGGGCACCCGCCGCCACGTTTTCCACGCCGCCCGAATTCTGGGCGAGCGCGCTGGTGCCGAAGGCGGAATTGCTGCTGCCGGTGCTGTTGCTGAGGAGCGCGCCGCTACCCGTGGCGGTATTGTTGGCGCCGCCGGCAAGCACCTGCAGTGCGCCCGTGCCCATGGCTGTGTTGTTGGCGCCCGTGAGCGACGCACTGAAGTTGCCGGCATTCACACCCACAAACGTATTGTTGGTGCCGAAGTTGTGGATGAAGCGGCTGGTGCCCTTCATGATGTTGCCGGCCGTTGCCGTGGAGGCCGGGAAGGTCAGGTTGGTGACGTTGTCGATGGTGGGCGCGGGAAAAGCCGCCAGTGTCCCGAGCTGCCCGTCGCTGTCGATCACCACCGGTTGCAGGCTGGCCTGCGCAGGTGTGACGCCACGGATACCGGCAACAAACGCGCGGGTGACATTGCCGATGCGCAGGGTAGTGGATTCGGTGGCCACACCACCGTGATTGATCAGGATATTGCCGTCGCCGCTGGCAAGGTTGATGCCGGCCTGGAAACCAATGGCGGTGTTGCCAACGCCGATGGTACTGTTGTACAGCGCGTTCTCACCCAGCGCGGTGTTGTAGCCGCCGGTGGTGTTGCTGCCCATCGCACTGGTGCCGATGGCGGTATTGCTGGTGCCGGTGGTGTTGTGCGCCATCGCCACGACGCCAACGACCGTATTGTTGTTGCCCGTCGTGTTCTGGGCCATGGCGCTCTTGCCGGTCACGGTGTTCTGGCCGCCGGTGGTATTGGCGCGCATTGCGTTGGAGCCAACAGCGGTGTTTGACGAACCGATCGAATTGGTACTCAGCGCAACACTGCCCACCGCCGTATTGTCACCGCCGCCGCTATTGAAAAACATTGCCTGACTACCCACTGCGGTATTGTTGCTGCCAGTGGAATTGGAAGGCAGCGCCGTGTGGCCGAAACCGGCATTGTCGATTCCCGTCATCGAACCGTTTCCGGCCCGAACGCCCACAAAGGTGTTGCGGGTGCCGATGTTGTGGATGAAACGGTCGGCCCCCTTCATGATGTTTCCTACCGTTGCCGTGGAACTCACCAGTGTCAGATTGCCGGTAAGACTGGCATTGACGCCGCCGGCCACATCGCCGCAGATCCACGCGGTACCGCTCCACTGCGGCACCTGGTTCTGCGCGCACGCCGACGCCGGCAGCAACTGCGTGGCCGCGAACTGGCCGCTGGCAAGGGTGCCGGTGAGCTGGGCGGCCGGGATGCTGGCCGTGCTTTCCAGTGATGCCGCGCGAAAGGCGTAGGGGCTGCCGGTCAGCGGCTGGCGCGGGCTCATCTCGGCATCGGAATTCACCGTCACGCCCAGCCAGTAGGGCACGTCAAACGGCAGGCTCAGCGGCGTGACCGCACCAAGCACAACATTGAATCCGCCATTACTGACGGCAACCGAAGGCTGCGTCTCCTGCCATACGGCCGCGCCACCGCTGGCGGTGTTATAGAGGCGGAAGGTGATCGACACAGCGCCTGACACCGGGGTGCCGATGCCGTTCTGTAGCACCCCCTGGTAGTTCATTTGGGCGGGGATGGCAGCGGACGCGCCGCCGGTAACGCACAGCAGGGCCAGCCCGCAGCACAGGCTGGCAACTTGTTTCTTCGTGGACAATTTCATGAATACGCTCCGGTTGCAGGTGTGGTCGCCACTGACGGGCGTACCAAAACAGCCCCTGCTGCCGGGATTCCATCACCATCCGCATTGCGCGAGCAGCAACCACCTTCCCGCCAGGGGCTTTACAGTCCGTTCAAACGGAAACGGCAGGCAAAACCCGCCAAACGGAATGTCTGCCGGATGGCGCGGCTCTGGCGAAATGGGCGAACTCAAGCACTGGCGCGGCCCCCAAGCCATTTCTGCCCGGGAAGCCGCGCCAGTGCTTGAGTTTGGCCCTTGTGTCCTACGGCAGCTTCAACCCCGCCTTTGCCTTTACCATCGTCACATCCGCCGCATCGATGGTGCCGGAGGCGTTGGGATCAGCGCGGAAGTTGGTGCTGCCTGCCGCGGCATTGCGCCGCGCTTTCACCGCCGAGATGTCGCTGGAACTGACCGAGCGCTTGTGTCCGACGTCACCCAATATGAAGCCGAGAGAAGCCGAGGCCACGCCGTTGCCGTTAAGCCCGGTAAGTGACACGGTCGCGCGCCGGTTGTTCGGCACGCCGGTGAGCGTGACAGTGACGGTATTGCCGCTAAAAACTGCGGATGCATTGCCCACGGCATTGCCCGCGCTATCGGTGGAGGTGACGGCGCCAAGCGCGGTGATGGGCCGGTCGAAGGTGAAGACCAGTGTGAAGCCGCTGCCGATGGCGCGCGGCTCGGTGTTGACGAGGCCACCGATCGGGATGGTGAAATCGATGTTCACGTCGAACGGCCCCGCACTGCCGTGGACCTTGCGCGAGACCACGCTTTGCAGGATCGGTGTTGGCGCCGGTGCGGGCGCGGCAATCGCAATACCTTCCGGGAAACTGCCGACGGGAATCGTGCCGATCACCGACTGGGTGGCGGCATCGATGGCGCTGACGGTGCCGTCGAAGCGGTTGGTGACGAACACCCGCGCACCGTCCGGCGTGATGGCGATGCCGCGCGGGCCGGCGCCGCCGTTGATGGTGCCCAGCGGATTGTTGGTGGCGTTGTCGATCACCACGGTGCCCAGTGCCGCGATGTAGGCGCGCGTGCCGGCGGCATTGAACACGACGGCATTGGTGTTGTCGCCGATACTGCGGTTGGCCGCGCGGCCGTGGGTGGTGGTGTTGATGATCGAGAAATTGTTGGTGGCGGTGTTCATCACGTAGGCCTTGGGCGCCGTAGGGTGAAACGCCACCGCATGCGGTTGCTCGCCGACCCCGGTGCCGCCCACGCTGGTGGTGGCGATGACGGTGTTGGTGGTGGTATCAATCACCGAGAAATCGTTGCTGTTTTCATTGGTGACGTACGCAAAGCTGCCAGTGGGGCTGACCGCAATGCCGCTGGGCCGGTTGCCGACTGTCACCGTGGCGACCACGGTGTTGCTGGCGGCATCGATGACCGAAACCGTGTTCGCATCAAAGTTGCTGGCATAGACCCGCGTACCGTCCGGGCTGACCGCCACGTAGCGCGTGCCGCTGCCGGTGGTGATTGTGGCAACCGGCAGGTTGGAGGCGGTGTTGATCACCACCACCGAGCCGGTAACGTCATAGCGCGCCACATAGGCCCGTGTTCCGGCGGGGTTGACGGCAATGCCCCAGGGCACGCCACCGATGGCAATGCTGCCCACCGCCGCTAGCGTGTTGGTGTTGATCACCGTGACGCTGCCGCTGTTGGTGTTGGCGACGTACGCAAACGTGCCCGCCGGCGGCGTGGCAACACCGGTGCCGCTCAGCATCACCGCGTGCGGGCTGCCGGCGTCGTTTGCGCTGATGGTCAACAGGCCGGTTGCCGCACCGGCCACGGTTGGCGTGAAGGTAACGGCCAACGAGCAGGTGCCTGCCGGTGCGACTGATGTGCAGGTATTGCTGCCGACAGCAAAGGCGCCGGTTATGACGGGCGCCGCCACCGTGAGTGCAGCCGTGCCAGGATTGGTGATGGTCAGCGTTTGCGCGACGCTGGTGTCACCCACTGCGACCGAGCCAAACAACAACGACGTGGCACTGATGCTGAACCCCGGAATGCCGGGGTTGACCGGCGTGACGTTCACTGCGGCCGAGGGCTGGCTGACGCCGATCGCCGTGGTGGCCGTCACCACGCATGAATACGCCACGCCATTCACAAGGCCCGTGACCGTGACGGGCGACGCCGTCGCCGAACCGGTGCGGGTGGTTTGCCCCGAGGCGCTGCAGGAGGCGTTGTACGCGGTGACGGGATGTCCGCCGGTATTGGTCGGCGCCGTGAAGCTGAGGGTGACCTGGGCATTGCCCGGCGTGGCGGTCAGCGCCGTGGGTGCACCGGGCAGCACAGCGCTTTTCGCGCCCCCATACAACGCGGACGAAAGTTTGTAGCTGGCACTGGTGAGCGGCACATTGCCCACCGTGTCTCCCAGCGAGGACGACAGCCTGTAGCTGGTGGAACTCATCGCGGCCACACCGTTGTTGGTGGTATCGGCGCGGATCTTGAAGCTGGCGCTGGACGGTCCTTCGGCGCCGGCCGACGGGGCCACCGCCAATATCAGCGATGCAACAGCAACAGGGAGCAGTCTCCTCACCGGCAGGTCCTAGCGCGCGCCCATCGCCGACTTGATGGCGTTTTCAAACGACGCGTACGGCACGGCCCCCACCAGTTTCTGCCCGGTGAACACATTGCCCTCGACGCGACCGATCAGGAAGGTAGGTGTCCCGGTGATGCCCAGCGCCTTGGCCGCATTGCCACTGTCGCGGATAGCGTCCATGTGGCGGTTGCTTTCCATGCAGGCGCGGTATGCGGTGGGCTCGACACCCAGTTCCGTCACATGCTTGTCGATGCTTGTTGGTGACATGCCAGCCTGGCGCGAAATCAATCGGTCCAGCGCTTCCCAGTACTTGCCCTGCTCGCCCGCGCAGCGCGCCGCGTGCGAGGCACGCACCGCCTGCGGGTGCAGGTCTTCCAGCGGCAGGTCACGGTTGATGAAGCGCACCTTGCCGGTGTCGATATAGTTTTTGCGAATCTCGCCAAAGGTGGTGGCGTGAAAGCGGCTGCAGAACGGACATTGCAGGTCGTTGAACTCAATCACGGTCACTGGCGCATCGGCCTGCCCCATCGCTATTTCCTGCCCGAGTTTCAGGCTGACCTTGCTGGCGGTGGGGGCCGGTGCCGCGGGTGTGGGCGAAGGTGCCGGGCTCGGCGCTGCCGCCGGGCGCTGCTGCTTTTCCAGCAGCAGGCGGATCTGCTTCAGTTCTTCCAGGATGGCGGCGCCCTGCTCCTTGGTGAGTGATTCGGCGGCAGCGGATGCCGAAACGGCAACGCACAGCGCCGCCACCAGAAATGAGACTACGGTGGTGGCCCTCATGGCGCGGGGGTGCAGGCGTTGGTGCCGTTGCCAGTGTTGCCGAACACGGTCAGCGTCCACGGCGCGGTGCTGGTGCCGGAGAAGTATAGAATTTCAATCAGGATGTCGAAACTTGAATCGACGTTGACCGTGTCCGCGCGACCGAGATCAATCGTTTCAGTAACGCCGACACCGTTCTGGCTGAGCGCCTTGAGCGTACCGCAGCTCAGGCAAGCGAAATGCAGGTCGTAATCCATTCCCGGCGGTACGGTGAGTTGAATGCGCGCCTTCAACGCCGTGGGCGTAACCAGGTCATTCAGGTCATCCTCGGTGATCCGTACCCGGAACCATTTCTCGCCGACGCCTGTGGTTGACAGTATTGCTGCTCCTGTATCGCCGCTGACCGTGCCGAGGAACTGATTGCTGCTGCAAACCGGATTGGGCGTGGAATTGAGCGGCGTACAGACGCTGGGTAGGCCGCTGCACGCGTAGCCCGACTGCACCTGGCAGACTGCCGAGCAGCCATCTCCGCTGACGGTATTGCCATCGTCGCAGGCTTCGCCTGCTTCGATGATGCCGTTGCCACAAACCGGGTCCGCGGTACACACACTGGGTGAACCGGTGCACGTAAACCCGGATTGCACCTGGCAGGTCAATGAGCAGCCATCACCGTCGGTGGTGTTGCCATCGTCACACGCTTCGCCCGGCTCCACCGTGCCGTTGCCACAGACGGCGTTGAAGCAGGCGCTGGTATTGAGCGTGCATGAGGGGCCGCAAGACAAGGTGCCAGCGGAGTAACCCTGCGATGAACAGGACTGACCGGCAAGGTCCGCGCCGTCACATTGCTCACTGCCGACGCGAATGCCATCACCGCAAATCCCTGTGCAGATGCTGGGCATGCCTGTACAGGCATAGCCCGCCTGGACCTGGCACGACGAGGTACAACCATCAAAGCTATTCATGTTCCCGTCATCACAGGCCTCACCTGCTTCAAGAAGGCCGTTGCCACAGACCGGCGTCGCGGGAACTTCGACGGTACAGGTATTGGAACAGCCATCCCCGTTGACCATGTTGCCGTCGTCACAAGCCTCGCCCGCTTCAACGATGCCGTTGCCACACACCGCTGCGGGATGCCCGCATTGGCCCGGTACACCGCCGCCGCCGCAGGTATCGGCGCCGGCACAGACGTTGCCACAGACGCCACAGTTGCTGTTGTCCGACTGCAGGTTCACACAGGTCGATCCGCAATTGGGTGTGACCTCGCCGACACAGGCGCCATAGCCCGTGCCCTGCGCATTGCAAACCCGCACACCCGTCTGGCAAAGGCCCACACCGGGCGAGCCGGTGGCGCCGGTGTAGCAGGCCATGCGGTCGCCGGGGTTGCAGCCGGTGCGCAGCGCATAGGCCGAACTGGCCAGCGGCTGGCGCGGGCTCAGCGTTTCCGCACCGATGGTGATTTCCAGGAAGTACGGCACGTCGAACGGCAGGGTGATGGGTGAGGACGCACCGATCTGCACGCTGAACACGCCGTTGCTCACGCTCACACTCTGCGATTCGGTATACAGCGCGCCGCCGCCGGAGGGCGAGGAAAACAGCTTGAAGGTCATGCCCAGCGTCACGGGCGTCGGGTTGCCCAGCGGCTGGTCGGCGGCGTTGGCCAGGAAGCCCTGGTAATTAAGCGTCTGCGGGATGCCGGCGCTGGCCGATGGGGAAAGTGGAGGCGCCAGCCAGCCAAGGCCGACCAGGCAAACAAACAACAAAGCTCGAATCATTTCCCTGCTCCTTGATTGCGCAACACACCTCCGGGCAACTTCACGGGCCTGCTTTCCGGCCGCTACCTGTGCGCTACCGAAAATAAAAATGCGGCCCATCTCGTGGCAAACGGAAACGGCCGGACAAACCCGCCATCGAAAGTGGCGAATTTCTTCCGCAATTTAAAAATTCATGAAACACAAGCACTGGCGCGGCCCCCAGGCCATTTCTGCCCGGGAAGCCGCGCCAGTGCTTGTGTTTGAACTATGGGCTACGGCAGCTTTAACCCCGCACGCGACTTCGCCATCGTCACATCGGCGCTGTCGATGTTGCCCGACAGGTTCACGTCCGCGCGGAAGTTGGTCGTGTCCACCGGACGGTTGCGCCTTGCTTTGATGGCGGAAATGTCGCGGGAACTGACCGAGCGGTTGTTACCCACGTCGCCCACCAGGAAGCCCATCGAGGCCGTGGCAACACCATTGCCGTTCACGCCCGAGAGCGTCACCTGCACGCGCTGGTTGTTCGGCACGCCGATGAGTGTGACCACGATGGTATTGCCCGACGCGACGGCCGAGGCCACACCAGCCTGGTCACCAAAGCGATCAATGGACGTCACCGGGCCCGCGGTGGTGATCGCGCGATCAAAGGTGAAGATCAGCGTGAAGCCGCTGCCGATCGCGCGCGGGTCGGTGTCGACGTGGCCGGTGATCGGCGTGTTGTGATCAATGGTCACATCAAACGGCCCGGCCGGTCCGTGCACCTTGCGCGATACCACGCTCTGCAGCACCGGCAACAGGTTGAAGGTGGCGGCCACCGTGCAATTGGCAGTGATGGCGTTGGTGGTGTAGGTGCTGCCGGTGAGAGCACCACCGCAGGTGCCACCCACCGATACCGAGTAGCCCGCATCCGGGGTGACGGTGAAGGTAGTGGTCGCGCCGCTCGTCACCAGTTGCGGTGTGGCGGGGTTGATCGATCCGCCCGCGCCGGCGCGGGGGGTGACGGTGTACTGCAGCACGCCAGCGGTGATGGTGATGACAATCGGCAGGCTGCCGGTGCCGCCAGCGTTCGTGGCCGAGACCGTGACGTTGAAGGTGCCGCCCTCGGTGGGCGTGCCGGAGATCAAACCGGTGCCTGTGTTGAGCGTCACACCGGCGGGCAGCGTGCCGCTGGTGCTGTAGCTGGTGGCGGCAATGTTGGTTGCTATCTGGTAGCTGAACGGTGTGCCGGTCGTGCCGTTGGCAGTGGCGCTGCTGGTGATATTGGGCGCAGTCGGCACATTCCCGTCGAAGCCAACCACACCAACCGGTACATTGCGATTGATCGCCGTGCCGTCACCAAGCTGGTAGTCCGTGTTCTCACCCCAACACTGGATGGCACCGGTCGCCAGCAAGGCACACGTGTGGCCACCGCTGGATTTCGGTACCAGGCTCGTGTCCGCAGGCTGGCCGGCGGCCACTTCAACAACTCCTGCGCCGAGTCCGGAAACCACCTGGGGATCAAGACGCGCGACGTTGGTGCCATCTCCCAACTGGCCGAGGTCATTCTCACCCAGACATTTCACGGCGCCTGAACTGGTCAATGCACAGTAATGCATCAGACCCTGCGTCAGGGCGGCAACGGCGGTCGTCAAACCCACCACATCCGTGGCTGGCGTAAAGCCAATGAAGCACTTCGCACCGCCACCGCTTGTCACGGCACAGGTGTCGTAGTAGCCCACACTGATGGCCGCCGCCCCGGACGGATACACCGTGACCGGCGTCATGCTGTTGCTGATCAGCGTTCCACCACCCAGCGCTCCTGAGCCCCAGCACTGTACCTGACCGCCGCTACGCAGTACGCAGGAACTCAGACCACCTGCAGCGATGGCGGTGACACCGCTGCCGGCGGGGAAGATTTCCACCGGGTCGGAGTCGTACTGCAGATTGCTGGCGTTGCTGGCCAGAGTGGCACCAAAGCAGGTGACGGCGCCAGCACTTGAGAGCGCACAGGTGTGGGCAAATCCTGCCGCAATGGCAACGATGCCCGAACCCAGGCCCGCGACGTCCGTCGGCGTATTCGGTCCGGCGTTGTACTGCCCTTTCCGGCCCCAGCACTTCACTGCACCTGCCGGTGTCAGGGCGCACGTATGTGCGTTACCAGCCGCCAGCGCGATCACGCCAGAAGAAAGGCCGACCACATCAACCGGTGCGGTTGAGGTGCCACCGAACACGCCATTGCCCAGTTGGCCGTCCGTATTGCGGCCCCAGCAGCGAACACCACCCGCAGGCGTGATCGCACAGGTGTGGTAACCACCCGCCGCAATCTTGCCGCGCGGTTGCGTAATATTCAGTGCCGACCCAATCGTGATGACAATCGGCAAGCTGCCCGTGCCAGCGGCGTTGGTGGCAGAGACGGTGACATTGAAAGTGCCTGCCTGGGTTGGCGTACCTGACATGAGGCCAGTGCCGGTATTGAGCGTCACACCGGCGGGCAGCGTGCCGCTGACGCTGTAGCCGGTGGCGGCAACGCTGGTGGCGATCTGGTAGCTGAATGATGTTCCAACCGTGCCGTCCGCCGTAGCGGCGCTCGTAATCGTCGGAGCCACCGCCGGTGTCACCACCACGCCAGCCGACGGTGCACTGGTGCCAATGGCATTGGTCGCGGCAACTGTGCAGGTGTAACTGACAAAATTGGTGAGGCCCGTCACGGTAATCGGTGAAGCACTACCCGTTGCCGTGCGGGTGGTCTGAGAGGCTGCACTACAGCTCGCTGTATAGCCAGTAATCGCCGTCCCGCCAGTAACTGCCGGTGCTGTGAAGCTGATGGTGGCCTGCGCGTTGCCCGCCGTCGCCACCCCAATCACCGGCGCTCCCGGCACCGTCGGCACACCGGAACTGCCGATGATCAGCGTCACGTTCTGCGTGGCGTTGCTGCCAACGCCGTTGGCAAGCTGCACCGTGAAGGTGAACACGCCGGCCGCGGTGGGCGTGCCTGCCAGCACACCGGTGTTGGCGTTGAGCGTCAGGCCGGCCGGCAGCGTGCCGGTACTCAGGCTCCAGCGGACCGGTGCGGTGCCGGTGCCGGTGAAGGTGTGCGTGTAAGCAGTGCTCAATGCGCCCGCCGGCGGCGTGCCGCTGGTGATGGCCGGCGCCACTAGGGCACCCGGCCCCCATGCCGTCATGCGGCCAAGCGTCTTCGGGTTGTTCCCGAGCGGGATCACTTTGAGGATGGCGTTGGTGGCCGCGTCCACCACCGTCAGGTTGCCGCGGGTTTTGTCCTCGACGGCCGGATTGATGGCATCGGCGCTGTACAGGTTCAACACATAAATCCGTGAACCATCCGCGCTCACGTCGCCGTTCCAGCCCCGGTACTTCATGCTGACGTTGCCCAGGATGGCAAAGGTACTGGTATCAACCACCGTCAATTTGCTGGAGCCGTACTGGCTGATGTAGGCCCGCGTGCCGGCCGGGTTGAACACCACGCC
>CAYSKY010000068.1:9194-10723 GCA_964431425.1 uncultured Burkholderiales bacterium | reverse complement strand
GAACATGTTCGCATTGCTTTGATTTTAAAGAAAATAATACTCTTGGTGCGTTGTGGCTGAGTGGCGCCCGGATCCCACCCGATTTGGCCATGCGGGCCGGCTACGGCTTGTGGCACGATGATTGCATTAGTTTGCTGAGCACATGGCAATGTGTTTGAATCACCCCAAACTAGTTAATGGAGAATTCGATGAAAAAAGTTCAACAAGGTTTCACCCTGATCGAACTGATGATCGTGGTTGCGATTATCGGTATTCTGGCCGCGGTGGCTATTCCTGCCTATCAGGACTACACCAAGCGCGCGCACGTGACTGAAGGTCTGTCGCTGGCTTCCTCGGCGAAAACCGCCATCACGGAGTTCTACAATTCCAAGGGCACGCTTCCTCCGAACAATACCTCTGCCGGCCTCGCGCAGGGTGCTTCGATTACCGGCAATGCCGTGACCAGTGTAACGGTCGTCAACGGCTTGGTGACGATTGTCTACAATACCAAGGTGCTGGCTGCGGCTGAAGTTTTGCTTTCTCCGACCACTGGCGTTGGTGGTGTGAAGTGGACCTGTAAGAAGGGTGCTGGCGGCATGAAGGATCAATGGCTGCCGTCTTCCTGCCGTTAATTTTTTCCCCACGGCTATAAGAGAACCCCGCAATTGCGGGGTTCTTTCTTTTTATGGTGACAAAAAGAACCTTCGCAATTACCAACGCGTTTTGCCTCGCGTTGCTTTTGGCAGTCACGTTCATCATTTACCAGCCTGGTCTCTATGGAGATTATGTCTTCGATGATCTGGCAAATATCACTACAAATACGTCGCTCGAAATTCACGAGTTTTCGTGGCCTGCAATCAGGGACGCAGCAATATCCAGTTTTTCCGGGCCGCTGAAGCGTCCCGTCAGTATGCTGTCTTTTGCGTTCAATGCCTCGACCACGGGGCTCGGCGCACCGCTCTATTTCAAACTCACCGGTCTGCTTGTGCACCTGGCCACCGGGCTCGCAGTTTATTGGCTGGCGAGGCTTCTTGCCGCACGGTTCGGCCGGCCCGAGGCTCAAACTGGGCAACCGGATTGGATCTGCCTCCTGGTCACGGCCCTGTGGCTGCTACATCCGCTTAACTTGACGGCAGTGATTTACGTGGTACAGCGGATGACGAGTCTCTCGGCGCTGTTCGCGTTTCTCGGTGCCGCCGTCTACTGCGTCGGTCGCCTCCGGTTGGAGGAGGGCGGGCGCTTTGCCTGGCCCCTGGTTTTATCTGCGTTTCTGTTTTTTCTCCCGCTGTCGGCACTGTCAAAAGAGAACGGTGTGCTTCTGCCGGTTTTGCTGCTCGTGATTGAAGTGACGGCGTTCAACTTCAGAACTCTGGGCCGGCGCGATCAGTTGCGGCTTGGCGCGTTGGGAATTTTGACAGTCGCCGTGCCGGCGGTACTGGTGCTTGCGGGGATCGCATTGAATGATCCACGCTTGATGGCCAGCTACAAGGTCAGGGACTTTGATGCAGTGGAGCGCATGTTGACGCAAGGTCGCGCAGTCTGGTTTTACC
>CAYSKY010000068.1:0-9184 GCA_964431425.1 uncultured Burkholderiales bacterium | reverse complement strand
GATGCCCAGTAACAGCAGTCTTGGCCTTTACCATGACGATTTCAGTACTTCCACGGGGCTACTTGCTCCGGTTTCTACGGCGTTTGCCTGGGCTGGGCTGGCCGGCTTGCTCTTGCTGGCATTTCTGCTTAGGCGCCGAGCGCCCGTGGTTTCATTCGGCATACTCTGGTTTTTTGCCGGACACCTGCTGGAGTCGACGGTATTGCCATTGGAAATGGTCCACGAACATCGCAACTACCTGCCCGTATTCGGCCCCATGTTTTCCGCTTGTTTCCTCATCGCCGAAAAGTTGCGGGGTGGAACGTATGCCAAATTGGCTGCGGGCTTCGCAGTGATATATCTGGCGCTATTGTCGCTGGTTACGCTGTTGCGGGCCGAACAGTGGGGGGATCCCGTATCGCATACCCTGCATGAGGTTCACAACCATCCAAATTCGGAACGCGCTCAACTTCAGGCAGGCCGGCTGTACATGCGCATGATGATGGAAACGCCGCACCTCGAATACTATGTGGCGGCGAAAGAGGCGTTTGAAAGAAGCATGCGCTTGGCGACCATCAGCGTAACGCCGCACATCTCGCTCATCCAATTGTCTTTTTTGGTGAACCAATCCCCGGATCCTGCGGTCATTGACTCAGCAGTGCGGATCTTGTCCAACGGGCCCATGCCGCCATCGTCTGCGCCAGCCTTCAAAGCGCTGGTTGATTGTCAAATTTTTGCGTACTGCAAACTGCCTGATCGAGATGTATTGCGACTCGGTGACGCTGCGATCGGCAACGCATTCGCAACGACAGGTGTGACAACACAAGTGGCAATCTACCTGGTGCAATACCAGATCGACAAGATGGGTGACGGCGACCTGGCCGTAAAGACATTGAGGGACGCGATCGCGCGCGATCCAAAGTCCGCAGCTTTACATCTCACCGCCGGCAGAGTTTTTCGAGTGGTGAGAGAATTTTCGCGTTCGCAATCGCACCTCGACACCGCCGCCAGTTTGGACTCGCTGGGAACCTACAAGACTGCGATTGCCGAGGAACGCGAAAAACTGAAGCGCGATGTCGGGCGCTCGCAAAAGTAGCGCCCAGTCTGTCATATTGACGGCTTGTTCCACCGATTGAGCGCCAACAGGATCGCGATATGAGTCAGGTAACCATCATCATCCCGGCAAAGAATGAGGCCGCCGGCCTGCAGTACATATTGCCGCAACTGCGCGAGGCCATGCCGGCAGCCGAGATTCTGGTGGTTGATGACGGTTCAACCGATGAAACCGCGAGAATTGCGCGAGAGCATGGTGCGAAAGTCTATTCACACAATGTCAGTCTCGGCAATGGTGCAGCAGTCAAGGCTGGTGCGCGGGCCGCTGGCACCGATATTCTCGTGTTCATGGACGCGGACGGCCAACACAAACCGGCTGATGTGCCGCGCCTGGTCGCCAGAATCGAGGAGGGCCATGACATGGTTGTGGGCGCAAGGTCATTTGCATCTCAGGCGGGTGCGCACCGCGCGATTGCCAATACCTTTTACAACTGGCTAGCAACCTGGATGGTCGGGCAGCCCGTACGGGATCTCACATCGGGATTTCGGGCGGTCCGGGCAAGATCTTTCCGGAAATTCCTTTATCTCTTGCCCAACGGGTTCTCTTACCCGACCACCATCACCATGAGTTTCTTCCGCGCCGGCTACGCTGTTGACTATCTGCCGATTGAGGCGCCGCGGCGCATGGGAACAAGTCACGTTCGGCTTTTTCGGGATGGGGCGCGCTTCTTTCTGATCATCTTCAAAATTGGCACGCTGTTTGCGCCAATGAAGCTGTTCTTTCCGATCAGCGCCGCCTTTTTTTTCACCGGGCTTGGCTATTACGCATACACATTTTTCACGGTGCACCGGTTCACAAACATGAGCGCGGTGCTATTTATCACATCCATGATCGTCTTCCTGATGGGGTTGATCTCGGAGCAGATCAGTGCACTGAACTATCGGGAAAGCGACCAAGACCGCTAGATGCCCGAATGCTCTGTTGTTCCGTGCGCGAGCCGGGCTGGTTACGGCGGGGGATCTGTCCACAGGGCCGGCCGGTGCTTGACAAATTGACATGAAGATTCTCGTCGACATCAATCATCCCGCACATGTTCACTTCTTCCGCAATCCGATCAGGCTGCTGCGCGATCGGGGGCATGAGGTGGCAATTACCAGCAGGGACAAGGAGATGGCCGTTCCTCTGCTTGATGCGCTTGGTATTGAGCACCGCATGTTGAGCGTGCAAAAGAAAACCGGCGGATTGCTGGCGCTCGGGCGGGAACTGGTGGCGCGCGATCGCGCACTGTACGGGGTGGTGAGAGACTTCAGGCCGAACGCAATGGCAGCCATCGGCGGAACCTTCATCGCCCATGTGGGATTCGCTACCGGCGTGCCGTCGCTGGTGTTCTACGACACTGAAAATGCCACACTGCAGAATGCGATCACCTACCCGTTTGCCAGCCGCGTTCTGGTGCCCCGTTGCTACTCGGCGTGGCTTCCGCGCAGCGGTGAACGCTACGCGGGTTACCACGAGCTCTCCTACCTGCACCCGGCGCGGTTCAGTCCGGATCCAGCCATCGCAACGGCTTGCGGTCTCGATCCCCGGGCGCCCAACTTCTTTCTTCGAACGGTGTCGTGGAATGCCAACCATGATATTGGCGAGCGCGGTTGGAGCCAGTCACTGCTCGAGCGGGTTGCAGCTCGCCTGGGGGTATTCGGGAAGGTGCACATCTCCTCGGAGTCCGAACTGCCGGCGTCGCTCGCACCGTACCGGTTTGCCGGAAAGGTGGCTGACGTGCATCACCTCATGGCATTTTGCCGCTTGTTCGTGGGTGAAAGTGCAACGATGGCGTCCGAGAGTGCCGTGCTGGGTGTGCCGGCAATCTATGCTGCCAACACCGGGCGTGGATATACCGACGAACAGGAATCCCGGTATGGGCTGGTGAAGAATCTCCGTGATTTTGACTGGCAGGCGATGAGTCTAGCCATCGACGAAATGCTGCAGCAGCCGGAGGGGGTTTGGGCATCCCGCCGAGCCAGGCTGCTCGAAGAGACGATCGACGTCGCGCCATTCGTCGTAGAGACGATTCTGAAGCACGCGCGAAGCTGAGGCGACCGGCTTATGTGCGGAATCAGCGGCTTCTTTTCAGCGGAACCGGCACAGCGGGCTGCTGATGAGGCGACCCTGCTGAGGATGCAGGCGGCGCTCGCACATCGCGGTCCGGATGGAAGCGGAACGCGACTTATGTCGCATGCAGCATTTGCCCATAACCGGCTCGCGATCATTGATCCTTCGGCCGGCGTCCAGCCGCTCTCTGATGCCGGTGACGCTGTGACGATTGTCTTCAATGGTGAAATTTACAACTACCGGGAACTGCGCGCCAAATATCGGGACTTTGCCTACCGTACCCAATCCGACACGGAGGTCATCGTCGCGATATACATGCGTGATGGCATCGAAGGGCTCTCGCAGATGCGTGGAATGTTTGCACTCGCCATGTGGGATGCAAGAATCCGCACCGGTTGGCTGCTGCGAGATCCGGTCGGCATCAAGCCGCTGTTCCTGCTGAACAACGGTCGCCACCTCTACTTCGCGTCAGAGGCCAAGGCCATATTGGCGGGCCGGGGCGCCAAGCCTGAGTTGGATCGGTCTGCACTGCATCAGGTCCTGAATTTTCGATACCTGCCCGGAGATGCCTCGTTGTTCAGGGGTATTACACAACTGCCGCCTGGGAAGGCGATCGAATGGAGCCCGGCGGGCGCCACGAAGATTTTTTCGCCTGCGTGGCCATCCTCGGACGACACCCATATTGGTGATGCGTTCGCGCAGGCGGTTTCAAGGCACCTGGTTGCGGACGTTGGCGTGGGGTGCTTTCTTTCAGGAGGTATTGACTCAGCCATGATTGCGGCGGTTGCGGCCCGTGAGATGCCGATCAGTACCTTTACGCTGGATGTGGGAGACGACCCCATGGAGCGAAGGAATGCTGCTGAAACGGCCGCCTTGCTGGGGTTGCCGAACACGTCATTTGATTTTTCGATTCCTGACGTGGTGTCGCTTCACCAAAGCCTTGTCCGTCACCTTGAAGTACCCAAGGTCAATGCAGTACAAAGCGCCGTCCTGGCCGGGTTCGCGGTCAAACACACCAAAGTAGCGTTGTCCGGGCTGGGCGGTGACGAGATTTTTCTCGGTTACAACGCTCATCGCATCATGTGGGCGGCACAGTGGGCGGGCCGTTTCTCACCACTTGGCGCCAACCGTGTCATTGCGCGGTTGGTGGGGCCGTTGCTGCAGGACGGTGTGCCGTGGAGCGAGCGTACCAGGGCTGTTGCAATGCTTGCCGCCATTCCCGGCTGGTCGGACGTGTACGGAATTTTGCGCAACGTGTGGGACAGCCCGGCCATGCGCCGCCGTATTTACTCAGAACGCATGTTGGACGCGTCGCTCGATAGCAGTTTTCGCTGGCTGCGAGAGCAGTTTCCTGCCACTGTTGGGGGTGTCGAGGCCATGCGCCGGTTTGAGTTTCAAAACAAAATGGTGAACGACCTGCTGTGGAACGAAGACCGCGTCAGCATGCGTGTAGGACTGGAAGTGCGGGTGCCTTTTCTGGACTGGGATCTGGTCGGTGCCGCCGGCCGCAGATCAGCGGCAGAACTCATGCCGTTCGGCCGTGCAAAGTACCAACTAAAACGTATCGCGCGCGGGCTGTTGCCGCATCAGGTGGTCCGCCGCAGGAAGAGCGGTTTCCAGATAGACGTCGTCGGCGCTTCAGCAACGACACTTGCACCGCTTTTCGATCGATACCTGAATGATGATGTCGTAAAGCGTCATGACCTTTTCAGTGTCGTGTTTATCAGGGAGGTTCTTTCTCACCGGCACGACCGGCGGTGGCGCTGGCACTTTTTCCTGCTATACCTGATGGCACAAACCCACATACTGATGGACGAATATGGCATGTCCTGAACCCGGCCGTCTCAATGCTGTTCTCGCCCAGACGCTTGCATGGAGCAAAGCGCAGGGCTACCTTGAGCATACCAAGCACGACGCATTAAACAGCCCGCTGCTGTATGCGGTTTTCGGACACAGCCGCTACACCCGGATATTCGCGACCCAGGCGGTCATGCGTTTTCCACTGAATCTGCGACCGGTTCTGGGCGTGGTCCGCAGCGCCAATCCAAAAGGGCTTGCCCTGTTCGTGCTCGCATTGCTGGATCTTCACGAGGCGGGCGGCGGGCCGGACGCGTTGCGCGAGGCCGAACGCATTCTTGGCATGCTCATGGACCTGCGTTCAAAAGGGGCCTGGCATGGGGACTGTTGGGGTTACCAGTACCCATGGCAGGACCTCGGTTTTTTTGCACCAAAAGGAACGCCAAATGCTGTTGTGACCGCATTTGTGTGCGAGGCATTTCTGCGCGCCCATGCGGTTACCGGGAACGAGGCCTATCTCAGGACAGTTCTTTCCGCGCGCGAGTTTTTCCTGCAAGACCTGGTGGTCCTGAAATCAACGCAAGATGAAAAGTGCGTCGCCTATATGCCGCTACCCATGAAGATGCGGGTGATGGATGTCAGTATCCTCATCGCAGCGGTGCTGGCGCGCCTGCATCAAGCCGGGCTGGATCCTGACAAAGGTGTCGAGGCAAGGCGGCTGTGCCAGTTTGTTGTGAACCGCCAGACCGAGAACGGCGCATGGTATTACACCGACCCGCCCGCCGACTCGCCGGTGAAAATCGACAACTACCATACCGGCTTCATTCTGGACGCCATCAAGCGAACAGGCGAGCGGCTGGGTACCGCAGAATGGAATGGCAGCTATGATCGCGGTGTCTTGTTTTACGCCGAAAACCTTTTCAATGGCGACGGTTCACCCCGGTGGATGAGTGACCGGGACTTTCCCCATGACATACACGGGGCCGCCCAGGGCATCCTGACTTTCAGCGAGCCGGCAAACCGATTGCGCTTCCCGGGTCTCGCCGACAGAATCGCAGCATGGGCACTGGACAACATGTACCATGAAGAGGGACGCTTCTATTACCAGCGCACGCGCTACTTCACCAAACGCACGACTTTCTTGCGCTGGTGCAACGCCTGGATGTGCCGTGCCATCGCTTTCAAGCTAAAACACGAATGCCATGAAAAGAATTGAATCGACCAACCCGGAAATTCACGACGGACTGACGCAGGAGATTCAGGACTTCTGGTCGCGTCGCGTCAATGCCGAGCGCATCATGGGGCGGGATGTTACCGGACACCCCAGGGGCGAAGACGGTTACTTTGCCGACCTTGAGGCTCAACGCTACCGGTCGCACCGCCATTTGAAACCATGGATCACCGCCATGGCTCCCGGGCGGGACGTACTGGAGATCGGCAGCGGCGTTGGTCTGGACTCTTTCACGATGGCGCAGCATGGCATGCGCGTGACCGCCTTTGATCTGACGCATGTGGGTGTATCGACAGCGAGGAACCGCTTTGTCCGGCACGGTTTTCATGGCAGGTTCGCGGTGAGCGACGCCTGCAATCTGCCGGTTGCAGACAACTGCTTTGACTATGTTTATTCATTCGGCGTGCTGCATCATGTCGCCGACACCGAGCGCAGCATTCAGGAGGTGTTTCGGGTGCTGAAGCCCGGAGGGCAGGCACGCATCATGCTTTACAACAGGCATTCCCTCAACGAGCTGGTTCATCGCCTTGTGCGGGTGCCATTCGAGGAACGGGATGAGTTGTGCCCGGTAGTGCGACGATTTACCGCGGCCGAAGTGAACCGGTTGTTCAAACAGTTTTCCAGGGTGGAGCAATCACTGGAGTATGTTTACGGCGAAGGTTACGGTGCCTTGTTCAAATTGACACCAGCCTGGCTGCATCGGCAGCTTTCCCGGTATTTGGGATGGCACATCATGATTGCTGCAACCAAATGAAACGAGATGGAAAATGGCTTCAATACATCTTCTGAAAAATGAGTCGCTGCGTGCGGTGCTTTCACCGTTGACGAGCGGCCGTGCTTCCACCCACATCAAGCCGACGATTGCCGCGATTTACATCACCCGGTTCTGCAATTCGCGCTGCAATATGTGTGACTTCTGGAAGAATGAAGCCGACCCCAGCGAACTGAGCAGCGACCAATGGGGGGTGGTCTTTTCCCGGCTCAAGGCGTTTGGTGTTGATTTCGTCGGCGTCAATGCGTCCGGCGAGATGTTCACGCGGCGGGACGTCTTTGATCTTCTGGGGCATATTCGTGCGCTGGGAATGGGATTTGGCGTGAACTCCAACGCAACATTGTTCACGCCCACGCGTGCGAAGAAACTCGCCGCACTCGGACCTCGCGCGGTCACGATTGGTCTGGACGGAGTGGGCGACGCATCCTACATGGTGACGCGGGGTCTCAAGAACGGTTTTACCAAGGTATCGCGGCACATTGAAAACCTGCAGCGCGAGGGGATCGAGAATATCGGCATTGGATCCGTGCTCATGAAGGAGAATGTCTACGAGTGGGTTTCGCTGGCGGAATTCGCGCTTGAGAAGAAACTCTCGGGAGTCCGATTTACCGCCTACCATGATGCGTATTTCAACCCGCAATCCGACCCCGTGGGGTCTGAGTACGTCGACCCGACTTTCCACGCGCTGGTGGAGCGGCAGATCGACAGACTGATCGAACTGAAGCGAAAAACCGGCATCGTCAAGAACAGTGAAGCCTATCTGAAGAGAGTGACCGACTTCTATCGTGACCAGAAGAACTACTTTCCGGCACCCTGCCTGCAGGGATCCAACCGGATTGAAATTGATGCACACGGTAATGTCACGCTCTGCTCCTTTGTCACCGAGCCGCTCGGCAATCTTTTGACCCAGGAAATGGATGAGATCTGGAACTCCGAGAAGCATCGGCAGGCCAGGGATGATGCCTACCACGGCAATTGCCCGAAGTGCTTTTTGTCCTGTTACGGTGAGGAGAACCTCCGGCTCTCGCCGCAAGGATTTCTGCCGACCCTCGGCAATTCACTCAAGCGTGGCGTGACTCTACTGGGGCCCCAGGACAAAAGGGCATGACGACTGTCATTTGCCCTTGAACAACAGGCCTTGACCGGTAGGCATGGCCAATATCCGGCAGCCGACTGAATCTGCAAACCTGTCCGCCGCCCGTTTCTGTGCTTCGTGTCCGGAAAAACCGTAGTCGTCGAGTATTACCACGCCGCCCGGCGAAAGCTTGGGCCAATAGAACTCCATTGCGGCCACTTCGGGCTGCACGCAATTCATATCAATGGAAAGGTAGGCTAACTTTTCCACCGGTACTGACGGCAAAATATCAGGAACCGCGCCACGAACGATGTTCACGTTGGGGTAGGCCTTGAAGGCATTGACGACAAAGTCATAGCAATCCGGGTAGGGGTGACGGTGTGCCGCGACATCATCTTCGGTGATTAGTGACTCGACCAGGCCGGAATAGGTGTCGATAAGATGAAAAGTCCGTCCGCGTTGTGACGCAAAGTCGAGATAGGCCATCACTGAGGCTGACAGGAATCCCCTGTTGACACCACACTCAACAAAGTCGCCCTCCAGTTGCAATGCATGAAATCCCGCCCACTGTGTGACGTGCATGCGCCAGCGAATGTTTACGCCACCTTCGTGCCGCTGCGCGGCCTCGTAGGCTCGCATGAAGTCCGGGTCTTTGATGAAATCACAATTGTGTGTGGTGGACAGTCCATCTTCGCGGAAGGTGGGTGCAAAGATCAGGCGCGATAGGTCGTACGCGCGACGTACGCCAGGAATGCGCGCGATCTGCATTCGCAGTCTTTGTTGCCAGGTGAAATCAAGCATTGGGCATTTTGGTGAGCATGGCGCGGCCTGCGTATATCCCTATTTCCAGACCTGCCAGAAAAGCCATCGCTCCAACAATGGCTTCAGCGGCCCGATGGCAATGGGGGACAGCAGATATCGCTGGATGGCCTCAAACACGGTTACCTTGCGGTTTCTGAAGGAAAACTCGAAGAACTCAAATCGCGAAAAGCCGGCTGCCGTCGCCTGGGCATGTAATTCATCGGGCGCCACCGGCTTCTCGTCGGGGCTGAATACTTTCAGGCGAAGTGCGTTCTTTGACATGAACAACTTGTTCTGAATGCAACGGTCATTGGGGTCATAGCCGATCAGGCGGCCGCCTGGCCGCAGCACTCGCGGCCCGGGGCA
>CAYSKY010000067.1:0-10807 GCA_964431425.1 uncultured Burkholderiales bacterium | reverse complement strand
GTTACTTTTCTTGGCGAAGCAAGAAAAGTGACTAGCCGCCGGGCTACCCCCGGCAACTTCGCAAGCTGAAGCGCAAACTTTTCGCGACGACCGAAAATCCCTCCCAACCTCCCTTTAAGAAAGGGAGGGCGACAGTTGAGGGACGCTACCGGCGTGCCATGAACCAAAGCGTCTCAAGAGGTGCGTCGTCTACAGCCACCTGCAAGTAATGGTGCGAATCCTCCGAGAACACGTACGCTTTGGCACGACCATCCCGTGCCAGCGCAAGTAAGGCATCAAGCACTTCTCGCTCACTTACATCGCGGGCAAGTGCGCGCGCAATGTCTGACGTAATTGTTGAAGGCGCCTCGTAGTCATCCGAGATGAAATCCAAAACGAGATCGCAAAATTCATCTTGACTCAACACTTAGAAACCCACCACCCCCCCATCACTCCTGGGATCAAACCCGCCAATCATCGTCCCATCCCTCTCCCGTATCAACGCCCCCGCATGCCCAACGCTCTCATCAAACTCCCCCAGGGTCTCCACGTCATGCCCGCGCGCGCGCAGGTTCTCGAACACCGAGGCATCAAACCGCGACTCCAGCTTCAGCGTGTCTGACGGATTTCCCCACGTACGCCCCAACAGCCAGCGCGGGGCGGTGATGGCGTCCTGCGGGCTCATGCCGAATTCGGCGACGCGGGTGAACACCGCGCACTGGGTTTGCGGCTGCCCGTCGCCACCCATGGTGCCGTAGGGCATGACGCGCCCGTCCTTGAGGAGCGCCAGCGCCGGGTTGAGCGTGTGGAACGGTTTCTTGCCGGGCTGGATGGCGAGCAGCGCTTTCGGGTCCAGTGAAAAGCTGGCGCCGCGGTTCTGCCAGTTGACGCCGGACTCGTTGAGCACGATGCCACAGCCGAACTCGTGATAGATCGACTGGATGAATGACACCGCGCGTCCCTGGCCGTCGATGACGCCCATCCATACCGTATCGCCGGGTTGCGATTTCTTGCCCCACGGTGCGGCGCGGTCTCGGCGGATGTTCTTCACCAGCGCATTGACCACCACTTCCTCCAGCAACGACTGGCCGCGCAGGATCATGTGCAACGGGTCGGTGACGTATTTGTCGCGAATGGAAAACGCTTGCTTGGTCGCTTCCACGCACAGATGCACGTAGTCCGCACCCAGCGGGTCAAGCCCCTTCAAGCCGAGCTTGTCGAGTATCGCGAGGATCAGCAGCGACACCACGCCCTGGGTGGGCGGGATCATGTTGTGCAGCATGCCGGCGGTATGCACCAGCCGCAGCGGCTCGCAATAGCGCGCCTCGTGCCGGGCCAGGTCATCACGCGTGAGCGGGCTACCGACGTTGGCCAGGTCTTTGGCCATGCTTTGCGAAATATCGCCGCGATAAAAATCCTGCAGGCCCGTACGACCCAGGTATTCCAGCGTGTTGGCCAGGCGCGGCAACCCGAAGCGCGAACCCGCCGCCGGCGCCTTGCCATCGACCAGGAAGGAATCGGCAAAGCCCGGTTGCGGGCTGAGCTCGGTGAGCTTGGCCGTGGTGCTGGCGAACTGGCTGTTGGTAACAATGATGCCTTCGCGGGCCCGTGTGACGGCATCGGCCACCAGCATCGAAACCGGCATCTTGCCGTTCCAGCTCTTGGAAATCTGCAGCGCCGCATCCCAGCCCGAGACGGTACCGGCCACCGTATTGGCGGCCAGCGGGCCGCGCATCGGAATGGCACTTACGCCCTGCTGCTTGTAGTAATCGATGGTGGCGGCGGCGGCGGTGCCACCGCAGGCGTCAATGGCGATGGGCGATTTGCCCGGATCGTGAATCACCCAGAAGGCGTCGCCGCCAATGGCCGTCATATGCGGATAGACCACGGCAATCGTGGCGGCCGCGGCCACCATGGCTTCGATGGCATTGCCACCTTCACGAAGAATGTGATTCGCGGCCTCGGCCGCGGCGATATGGGGGGCGACGGCGATGCCGTTCTTGTACGTCGGTGACATGTCGGTTCCTTGTGGGGACGATTCGCCGGCTTGTGTGAGTGAAATTACCGGCTGGCCTTCAAGGATTATGCATGAGGGGGTCGGTATAATTGCCCTCCCTTTGGTCGCAGCAACTTTCGGCAAGCCCCTCAAATGAACGTGTTCTACGAAGAAGACGGCAGCTTCAAGGTAGGACACGTAATGTCCGATATCGGCACGTCGCTGCAGATCGAGTCCCTCAGCGGCAAACGCAGCAAGATCAAGTCCAACGCCGTGGTTCTGCGCTTCGAGTCAGCGCTGGACCAGTTCATGCCGGGTGCGGAAATAATCGCGGCGGAAATCGAGCCTGACTTCCTGTGGGAAGTGTGTGGCACGAACGAATTCGGCTGCGAGGACATGGCAGCCGAATACTTCGGGCACAAGCCCAGCGCCATCGAGGCGGCCGGTGTGGCGCTCCGGCTGCACGCGGCGCCCATGTACTTCTACAAACGCGGCAAAGGCCGCTACCAGGCGGCGCCCGAGGAAAACCTCAAGGCGGCGCTGGCGTCCATCGAGCGCAAGAAGCGCGAGGCCGAGCAGATGGCCGGCTGGGTGGAGCAGCTCAAATCCGGCGTGTTGCCCGAGGAAATGCGCGCCCATCGCGATACCCTGCTCTACCGCCCCGACCGCAATACACTAATGGTCAAGGCCTGCGAAGCGGCGGTGGCCGAAACGCAGCTCTCGCTGCCGTTACTGTTTTTCAAGGCCGGTGCCTGGCCCGATGCCGCTTCGGCGCAGCACGACTACCACCTCGGCAAATTCCTGGCCGAATACTTTCCCCGTGGCCGGCAATACACCGGCGCCATCGATGCCGTCGCGCCGGCTGAGCTGCCGCTGGCGGATGTGAAGGCCTACAGCATCGATGATGCTGCCACGACTGAAATCGACGACGCCTTCTCGGTGAGCAGGCTGGACGATGGCGGGGTGGAGATCGGCGTACACATCGCCGCCCCCGCACTTTTTTTCGCCGCAGGCAGCGAGCTGGAAAAGCTGGCCGCGACACGCATGTCGACCGTGTATTTTCCGGGCGACAAGATCACCATGCTCCCCGATACGGCAGTCGCCCACGCGACGCTTGCCGAGGGGCGCGTGGTACCGGTGCTGTCGTACTACGCCACATTTTCAGCCGCGCTTGAACTTGGCACGACGCGTTCGGTCATCGAACGCGTGACCATCGCACGCAACCTGCGCATCGACGCGCTGGAGCATACGTTCCACGAAGACGCCATCGCGGCCGGCCACGCCGAGGGTGAATTCGGTGCCGAACTCATCCTGCTGCACCGGATCGCGAAGGTGCTGGGCGCGCGCCGCGGCAAGGACGAGAACGAGAACGAGGTGGATCGCGTTGATTACAACTTCGATATCGTCGATGGGCGCATTCTCATCACCACCCGCAAGCGCGGCAACCCGATCGATACCGTGGTGTCGGAACTGATGATTTTCGTCAACAGCGAGTGGGGGAAGCTCCTTGCCGACAATGGCGTGGCAGGCATCTACCGCGCCCAACAGAATATGAAGACGCGCATGACCACCGACGCCCTGCCCCACGAAGGTCTTGGCGTGGCGCAGTACGCTTGGTCGAGTTCACCGCTGCGGCGCTATGTGGATCTGGTGAACCAGCGCCAGCTGATCGCCTTCCTGCGCGGCGAGACACCGCCCTTCCAGCGCCGGGTGCGCGATTCGATGTCGGCGCTCAATGAACTGGCACGACGGTTCGACCTCACCTACGACGCCTATAACGAATTCCAGCGCAACCTGGAGCGCTACTGGTGCCTGCGTTACCTCGAACAGGAAGGCATGACCGAGCTGGACGGGGCCATCATCCGCGACGAACTGGTGCGGGTGGACAACCTGCCGCTGGTGGTCAAGCTGGACCGCAATCCCGAACTGCCCGCCCGCACGCCGGTCCGGGTGGCGGTGGGCGAACTGGATTACTGGGGCATTTCCGGGGACTTCAAGCTGGTTCCGTCCCCGGTGACGGCGTGACAGGCTGATAGAATCAGCGCATGTTTTTTGCGCTGATCGAATGCCACTGACGATGCTTGAAAAGCCCCGCGCACTGGCAAGACACTGGAGCGACCGCCTGGACGCCCGACTGGATGCGGTGGCCGCCATCCCGCCACCGCCGGTGTTCCTGTCGGTGCAAAAGGCACTGGCGGTGTCGATCCCGATGCAGTCGTCGGTGCTGACGTCGATCTCGATCCACCTGTTTCTGATCCTCGCGGTCGGCGCCAAGCTGTTCGACCCGAACATGTTTGTGCCACCGCACAACATGATGGACGTGGTGCTGGTCAATTCCAAGTCGGCCAGCAAGCCGGTGAAAGCCGATGCGCTGGCCCAGGCCAACCTCGACGGCGGCGGCAATACCGACGAGAAGCGCCGCGCCTCGACCCCCATGCCGGCCATCGACCAGTCGGCAGCAAAGAACGCCGTGCAGGCGCAGGAGCGGGTCAAGCAGCTTGAGCAGGAAATGAAAAACCTCATGACCCAAGCCAAGTCCACGGCCAAGGTGCTGCAGGGCGAGATTGCGCAAAAGAGCGCCGGCACACCGGACCCGGTGAGCGCGGCCGACCTTTACCAGAAGTCGATCGAGATCGCCCGCCTGGAAGCGCAGATTTCCAAGGAGTACCAGGCCTACCAGCAGCGGCCCAAGCGACAGTACGTGGGCGGCCGCACCCAGGAATACCGCTTCGCCACCTACGTGGACAGCTGGCGGCAGAAGGTGGAGCGGGTGGGCAACATCAACTACCCCGAGGCCGCGCGCGCGGCCGGCATTCACGGCTATGTGCAGGTCACCGTGGCCATCAAGTCCAACGGCGAGGTGGAAGGCATCGAGATCCACACCAACCGGGCGGACAAGGTGCTTAAGGATGCGGTGAAGCGCATCGTACGGTTGTCAGCCCCCTTCGATGTCTTCCCGTCCAGTTTCAAGGCCGACACCGATGTGCTGCACATCACCCGCACCTGGATCTTCGGCCCGGGCGACGTGCTGTCCGCCGAGGCGGGTGACCGGAAGTAGCGGGCGCTTTCCGCTAATCGCGGCGTTGATTCGGCCTAGTTGCAGAGCCCCAGAATCTTCTCTTCCGCCGAACACTTCTTGTTCGATTTGGCCGGCTGCTTTGGCGCTTTGGCGACACAGGCCTTGAGTTCGCGCGAGGTGACCGGGTAGTAGGTCCAGCCCTGCGGCAACGTGGGCTGCGCCAGTTCCACTTCCTTCCACTTGGGATGCCCCTGCGCCTGCAGCGTGGCGAAGTTCTGGCACAGCGAGCGCGCGAACTTGCCCATGGTTTCCACGGTGCCCTTCAGGTTGTAGTCGTAGGTGACCAGAAACGCGCCGACGGCGATCGAGGTGAAGTCCGATTTGAGGAGATTCGGGTAGCTGGCGGCCTGGATGGTGGCCGGGGTATAGATGGTGAGCGCCTGCTTGGCCGAGGCGTGGTTCGGGTCGAACTTGAGCAGTTTGATGAACTTCTGGGCCTCGGGCTTCATATTGGCGATCAGCGGTGCCGGCTGGCCGGCGGCCACCACCACCACGTCCACGCTTTTGTCGGTAATGAGTTTGACCAGGGCGTCTTCGTTGGACAGGAAGCTGGCGTTGGTCTCGGGGATCGGGCCGCCAAACATCAGGCGGTACAGCGAGTGGGTAATAAGCGCCGCACCGCTGCCCACCACGCCGCCGTTGATCTTGGCGTTCTTGATATCGTGCAGATAATTCAGCTCCGAGTCGGCGCGGACGATGTAATGGATCTCGGTGGTGTACAGCGGCATGATCACCCGCAGCGGCCGGATGATGCTGGCGGCCTCGGTGCTGCCGGTGCCCGCGCGGTCGACAAAGGCCTGGTACACATCGGCCTGCACGACCGCGAATTTCACCCCGGCTTCATAGCGCAGCGCCTTGATGTTGGCAGCCGAGCCGGCCGTGGCCACCACTTCCAGGTTGATATCGGCCGCAGGCGCCACGTACTTGGCAAGATCGTTGCCGATGGCAAAGTAGGTGCCTTTTTCGTTGGCGGTGACGATCTTGAAATCGACGGCTGCCGGTGCAAGGCCGCTGTGCGCTGCTGCGAACGCCGCCACGAGGCAGGCGAGGAATGCTTTTTTCATGTTCTTCCTCCGTCAGATTATTTTGTTTCGGGCTTGCAAAGGCCCAGTGCGGCGACCGCTTCAGTGCAGGGTCCGCGGTTGGCCGGCGGCGCGCTGGCGGGCGGCGTACCCGCCGGGGCGGTGGCCGTCACCGGTGGTGGTGCGGCTTCGGTCGACTGCCGGCGTGCGCGTGATCCACGCTCACGAGCCGGTGCCGGCTCGGCGGCGGCGGTTGCCGGGGCAGGCGCCGCTGAAGAGGCTGCTGGCGACACCGGGGCCGGCGCCGCCTTGGTAATGACACCGCCTGCGGCTGGCGCTTCGCGAACCTCGACGGCTGGCGCCGGGGTTGCCACGGGCGGCGCAATGGCGCTGCGTTGCCGGTAGGCAAAGTAAGCGGCAGATGCGAATGTGAGTGCGATCACAGACACGACCATCAGTGAAGGACGGCCGCTGGGGGCTTCGGATGTGCTTGCAGCCGGCGCCGCATTGGGGGCCGGGGCCGGCGCCGCGGCTGCCGCTTCACCCTCGATCACCAGCGCCTGTTCCCCCGGCAGATCACCGTGGCAGCGATAGCATTTGGGTGAACCAATGTCGTTGACCGCGCCGCAATGCGGGCAGGGCGCGAGATGCATGATGGCGCCACAGGCCACGCAGAACTTGGCGTCGGCGGAATTGGGATGCTCGCAATAGGGGCATTTACGAAGTGACATGCGGAATCCGGGCGCTGTTCTGCGCCCTGCCTTGCTCGTTAGTGTTCGCCGGAAATCACGGCCGGTTGCCATGAACGGCACCGATATTGTTCTGGGAAGCTGTGCCGTGCCTCATAGTGTGCCTTCATCCCGCGTTTCCCGCAATTCGTCGCCTGTTCGTGTCCGTAGCCAACCGACGCCGCGACAATGCCACATCCATCGGCGCCGTCCGCGGCCCGGTGGCGTCTATCAACCCAGGAGATTCAATGAAACCCATCATCCAATGGCTGGTTGCCAGTGCCGTCGCGGCCAGCGCCCTCACCGCCGCCGGCACCGCAACTGCGCAGGCCAAGGTCCTGCCCATGCGCGACTTCTTCAAGAACCCGCAGGAAGCCGGGCACCAGATTTCGCCCGACGGTAAATATCTATCGTGGCTGGCGCCCCATGAGCGCCGCCTGAATGTTCACGTCCGCCCGCTGGCCGGCGGCCCGACGGTGCGCGTCACCTCCGAAACCGCACGCGACATTTCCGGCTATTTCTGGAAGGGAGACCGCATCCTGTACGTGAAGGACTTCGGCGGCGACGAAAACTTTCACGTCGTCTCGGTGAACCTCAAGGGCGAGGACCTGAAGGACCTCACCCCCGGCGACAAGGTGCGCGCACAGATCGTCGATGGTCTGGAGGATGACGACGCCCACATCATCGTGTCGCACAACAAGCGTGATGCCAAGGTATTCGATGTGTTCCGCACCAACGTCGGCACCGGCGCCGAAAAGCTGATCGCGCAAAACCCCGGCAACATCACCAGCTGGGGTACCGACCACGACGGCAAGCTGCGCATAGCCGGCACCACGGACGGCGTGAACACCACGCTGCTGTACCGCGAGAAAGAGGAGGATGCGTTCAAGCCCATCCTCACCACCAACTTCAAGGAAAGCGTGGCGCCGCTGTTCTTCACCTTCGACAACAAGCGCCTGTATGTGGCCAGCAACCGCGGCCGCGACAAGCTGGGCATCTTCGAATTTGATCCGGTGACTGCAAAGGAAGGCAAGCTGATCGGCGAACATGCGGATGTGGATGTGGACGGCCTGAATTTTTCGCGAAAACGCAAAGTTCTGACCACGCTCACCTACACAACCTGGAAGAGCGAACGCAAGTTCCTCGATAAGGAATCGGAAGCCATGTTCAAGGCGGTGCAGGCCAAGCTGCCCGGTTACGAAATCGCCTTCTCCTCCGCCAACAAAGCCGAAGACAAGTTCATCGTCGCGACCTACAACGACAAGACACGCGGCAAGCGCTACATCTACGACAAAGCCAGCGGCAAGCTCGATTTCCTTGCCGACATTTCCCCCTGGCTGCCGGAGAGCGAACTGGCCGACATGAAGCCTGTGTCATATCAGTCGCGTGACGGTCTCACCATCAACGGCTACCTGACCCTGCCCAAGGGCGTTTCGCCGAAGAACCTGCCGGTGGTCGTCAACCCGCACGGCGGCCCATGGGCGCGCGACAGTTGGCGCTTCAACCCGGAAGTGCAGTTCCTGGCGAACCGCGGCTACGCCGTGTTCCAGATGAACTTCCGCGGTTCCACCGGCTACGGCCGCAAGTTCTGGGAAGCCTCGTTCAAGCAATGGGGCAAGAGCATGCAGGATGACGTCACCGACGGCGTGCAATGGCTGGTCAAGCAGGGCATCGCCGATCCGAAGCGCGTGGCCATCTATGGCGGCAGTTACGGCGGCTACACCACGCTGGCCGGTGTGACCTTCACGCCGGACTTATATGCGGCGGCGGTGGACTACGTGGGCGTCTCCAACCTGTTCACCTTCATGGGCACCATCCCGCCGTACTGGAAGCCATATCTGGAAATGCTTTATGAAATGGTCGGGCATCCGGAGAAGGACAAGGACCTGCTGACCGCGGCCTCACCGGCACTGCACGCGGACAAGATCAAGACCCCACTGTTCGTGGCACAAGGCGCCAAGGACCCGCGCGTGAACAAGGCCGAATCCGACCAGATGGTGGAAGCGCTGAAGAAACGCGGCGTGGCGGTGGAATACATGGTCAAGGACAACGAGGGCCATGGCTTCCGCAACGAAGAGAATCGCTTCGAGTTTTATGAAGCGATGGAGAAATTCCTCGGCACGCACCTGAAAAAGTAGCCCGCACAGAAGTATCAAACCCCAGCATTGGCGCGGCTTCCAGGGCATTTTTGCCTGGAAGACCGCGTCAATGCTGGGGTTTCTGTTTTTTAGTCTTAGCCTGCGGGCAACCGCAACGGCAGCGTACGCAAGCGCTGGCCCGTGAGCGCAAACACCGCATTGGCAATCGCCGGCGCAACCGGCGGCAAGGCCGGTTCGCCCACGCCGGCCGGCGGCTCCGCCGACGGCACGATGTGGGTCTCAATGACGGGTATGTCGGCCATGCGCGGCAACGGATGATCGTGAAAATTCGACGGGACGATCACGCCGTCCTTGACCTCGATACCCGGGTCCAGCGAGGCGCCCATGCCCATGATGACGGCCCCCTCGACCTGCTGGGCGATGATGTTGGGATGCACGGCAAAGCCGCAGTCGATGGCACACACCATGCGATGCACGCGCGGCCGTTCGCCCGCCATCGAAATCTCGGCGACTTCGGCCACCACGCTGCCGCAGGATTCAAACAGCGCCATGCCCATCGCCCGCCCCGACGCTTTCAGTTCAGCCTGACGCGCTGCGCTGTAGCCGGATTTCTCGACGGCCAGTGCGAGCACCCGCAAATGGCGCGGCTTTGCCGCCAGCAACAACTGGCGAAACGCCAGCGGGTCGCGGCCGAGTTTGGCGGCGAGCTCGTCGATGAAGCTCTCGATAAAAAATGCATCGAATGATGAACCGACGCTGCGCCAGGATCCGATCGGCAACCCCAGCGGGCTTTCGACCCAGTAATAGCCCTGGCGGGCGATGCCGTAGGCGCAGCCGCCCGTTCTGGCCGGCTCAGGCGGCTCGATCTTGCCGGGACGCATGCGTTCCAGCCGGGCATTGCCGATGGATTGCGACGCGACCTTCATCGTCAGCGCCGTGACGTTGCCGCCCGCATCCAGCATCGCATCCAGCTTCGCGCTGGCCGCCGGGCGATAGAAGTCGTGACGCAGTTCCTGTTCACGCGTCCATATCATCTGCACCGGCATGCCGGATAGTTGCGCGGCAATGGCGGCAATCTGGAACACGGCATCGTTGTCCAGCCGCCGGCCGAACGCGCCGCCAAGTGGCGGCACGGTCAGCTCGATTCTGTCTGGCGCGATCCCGCCCCCGCGTGCGGCAGCCGCGATGGCGTCATCCGGTGCCTGCGTCGGCGCCCACAGGCGCAGGCGGCCCTCCGCCAGCACCGCCACGCAGGCGGTAGTTTCGAGCTGAGCATGCGCGAGGTAAGGCACATCGTAGTTCGCGGTGACGGTTTGCGCTGTCGACGCCGATGTCGACGTCATGTCACCTCGGCTTGTAACCAGGCGGCCCGGCTCATTGGCCAGCGCGCCCCGCCGCGCCGCATCGATTTTCGCGGTGTCGAATCCCTTGTCCGCAGATTGATCCCAAACCACCTTGAGCGCGTCCGCCTGCTGACGCGCCACCCACCAGGAGGCTGCAATCACCGCGAGCGATTCACCGTGGCCGCATCCGGCAGGCACGCGGATCACCTTGAATCCTGCCGGCGCTTCGAACGACACCAGCCGCGCGTTCAGGCTAGGCGGCATTACCAATGCGGCGTATTTCATGCCGGGCAGGCGCACATCACCGGCATATTGCAGGCGGCCGTCGGCTTTTACAGCCGAATCGATGCGCGACGCGGGGCGGCCCGCCAGCTTGAAGTCAGCGGCATCCTTCAGCCGGTAATCTGTAACTGTCGGCCGGTCCGCCAACGCCGGGATCAATTCCGCGTACGAAAGCTTGCGCCCGTCGGGCAGCCACACAGCGCCTTCCGCAGTGCGGCACTTGTCGTGCGCCACGCCGGCCTGCCTGGCGGCAGCAGCCACCAGCATGGCGCCGGCCAG